>PNLG01000176.1 GCA_013822915.1 Sphingomonas sp.
TTTCCGCGCGCGCAGCTTGAGACGGCGGCGGCGATTGTGCGGGCCTTGGTAAATACTTATGGTGTCACCGAAATTGTCGGCCATGACGATATCGCGCCGGTCCGCAAATCCGATCCCGGTCCGGCTTTTGACATGGCGTGGTTCCGCGCACGCGTGTTTGGCGGGCGGGCGGATGATGGCGACGCGCTGATCCGGGTGAGCGCGGCGAGCGGGCTGAACCTGCGGACCGGGCCCGGCACGCAATTTGCGGTCACCAAGCTGTTGGGGGAGGGCGTTTTGCTCGAGGAGCTCGAAATCAATGGCAATTGGCTTCAGGTCAATGTGATTGATGAAAGCGGTCGGCCCAGCCTGACCGGATGGGTGCATCAGCGCTTTACTGAACCCGCCTGATCCCCTCCGGGCTCGCTCATAATGCTTCGATGCGCGTCAGCCCGAACGAGGCAAGCGCCGGGGCCAAAGCGTGTTCAGCGTCGCCGAGCCGTGTGAACACGGCCATGCCGACGGCGGGCGTATCGGGCCAGGGCTGATCGCGGGTCAGATGCGCGATGCGGCGGGCGATCCCCGCGCTGCCGTCGACAAAGCGGATCGGGCGCGGCGCGGCGGCGGCGAGCTCGGCCTCCACCAGGGGGAAATGGGTGCAGGCGAGCACCACGGTGTCGATCCGGTCACCGCCCGCCTGGCCCAACAAGCCGTCAAGCGCGGCCCGGTAGCGCGCGGGCGCGACCGGCGCCCCCCGCAGCTTTTCTTCGGCGGCGGCAACCAAATCCGCCGATCCGTGACGCAGGACCAGGCAATCGCCCGCAAATTCGGTCGTCAGATTATCGACATAGGCCTGCCGCACCGTCGCTTCTGTCCCGAGCACGCCGATGGCGCGGGTGGTGCTGAGAAGCGCGGCGGGCTTGATTGCGGGCACGGTGCCGACGATCGGCAGGTCGAGCGCGGCGCGCACCGCCGCCAGTGCGATCGTGGACGCCGTATTGCACGCAATCACGATGAGGTGGGGGCGATACCGCTCCGCCAGCCGTCCGAGCAACGCGGGGACGCGCGCGGCAATATCGGCTTCGTCGCGCGTGCCATAGGGGAAGCCCGCCGAATCGGCGGCATAAACCACCGGCATCTGCGGCAGCAACGCGCGGGCGGCGGCCAACACCGACAGGCCGCCAATACCGGAATCGAAAAACAGGACGGGGCGTTTATCCATCGCGCGCCCGCCATGGCGCAAAGCGGGCGGGCTTGGCAATCGCTGGCCTGGCTGGCCGCGAGTTGCATGGCGGGCCCCGCCACGGCTAAGGGTTGCACCGACGCGGCGCGGCCAATGGGGGTAAGGCATGGACTGGACACTGATTTCCCCCGCGCTGCTCTGGCCCGTTGCGATTGGTTATCTGCTGGGGTCGGTCCCCTTTGGCCTGGTGCTGACGCGGGCTTTCGGCGCGGGCGATTTGCGCAGTATCGGCTCGGGCAGCATCGGCGCGACCAATGTGCTGCGCACGGGCCGCAAGGGGCTGGCGGCGGCGACGTTGCTGCTCGACGCGGCAAAGGGCGGGGTGGCGGTGGTGATTGCCGAGCAGCTCGCGCCGGGCGCTGGGCCGATGGCGGCGGGCGCGGCGCTGATCGGGCATTGCTACCCCGTCTGGCTGCGGTTTCGCGGCGGCAAGGGCGTGGCGACCGCACTGGGGATTATTCTGGCGGTGTCATGGCCGATTGCGCTGGCACTGCTCGGCGTCTGGGCCGTGGCGATTGCGGTGTCACGGATTTCCTCGCTCAGCAGCCTGAGCGCGGTGGTGGCCGCGATCCCCGCCGCGCTGTTGCTGGGCAGCCCGGCGCTGGTCCCGCTGATGGCGGCGATGGCGCTGGTGATTGTGTGGAAGCACCGCGCGAACATCACCCGGCTGATGAATGGCACGGAGCCGCGCATTGGCGGCGCCAAGGCCGATGCGCCCAATGGCGGATGACGCCGCCGACCGGCTCCGGCTGATCCGCTCGGCCAATATCGGCCCGGTTACTTATGCGCAGTTGATCGCGCGGTTCGGCACCGCATCGGCGGCGCTGGCAGCGATCCCGATGCTGGCGATGCGCGGCGGCGGGCGCGCGCCCGTCATCGCCGATCCCCGGCTGATCGCGCGTGAACAGGCAGCGGTCGCAAAGCTTGGCGCGCGCTATCTGTTCCTCGGTACCCCCGGCTATCCCGCGCTGCTCGCGCAGACCGACACCGCGCCGCCGGTGTTGATCGTGCGCGGGTCGGGGGAGCTCCTCGCCCGCCCGATTGTCGCGATGGTCGGCGCGCGCAACGCATCGGCCGCCGCATGCCGCTTTGCGCGCGAACTGGCGCATGCGCTGGCGAGCGAAGGCGTCGTGATCGTCTCTGGGCTCGCGCGCGGTATCGACACGGCCGCGCATGTCGGCGCCATCGCGGGCGGGACGATCGGCGTGATCGCGAGCGGCATCGACATTGCCTTCCCGCCCGAAAACGCAGAACTTCAGGAACGCATCGCGCAAGAAGGGCTGCTGATCGCCGAACAGCCGCCCGGCGCCGAGCCACTCGCCCGTCATTTCCCGCAGCGCAACCGGATCATTGCGGGCCTCGCGCTGGGCACAGTGGTGGTGGAGGCGGCGCCCCGCTCCGGCTCGCTCATCACCGCGCGGCTGGCGGGCGAGGCGGGGCGCGACGTGATGGCGGTGCCCGGCAGCCCGGTCGATCCGCGCGCGCAAGGGTGCAATCAACTGATCCGCGACGGCGCGACTTTGGTGCAATCGGCGGCTGATGTGCTGGAGCTGATCCGGCCGATGGATGCGCGGATGCTGCGTGCGCCGACGTCGCCACCCTATCGCGCCCCCCCACCCGCCGACGCAAGCGAGGGCGAGCGGCGCGCGATTACCGGCCTGCTTGGCCCCGCACCCGTGATGGTTGATGAGCTGATCCGCCAATCGGGCTTTGCGCCGTCGGTGGTGCAGATCGTGCTGCTGGAGCTGGAACTGGCCGGGCGGCTGGCGCGGCATTCGGGCGGGCGGGTGAGCATCGCCGCTTGACGAACGCTATCGGGGCTTCCCACCCTCGCGCGTATGCGTAAGGGAGCGTCCATGCAGCTTGTCATTGTCGAATCGCCGGCCAAGGCCAAGACCATCGAGAAATATCTGGGGGGCGATTACCGCGTGCTGGCCAGCTATGGCCATGTCCGCGATCTGCCCGCGCGCGATGGCTCGGTCGATGCCGATGCGGGCTTTGCGATGGAATGGGAAAATTACGCCGACAAGGCCAAGCAGCTCAAAGCGATCACCGATCTGGCGAAAACCGCTGACCGCCTGATCCTTGCCACCGACCCCGACCGCGAGGGGGAGGCGATTTCATGGCATGTGCAGGAAGTGCTGCGCGCCAAGAAAGCGCTGCCCAAGACGGTCGAGCGCGTTACCTTCAACGCGATTACCAAAGCGACTGTGACCGAGGCGATGCAGCATCCGCGCGCGCTCGACACCGATTTGATCGACGCCTACCGCGCACGCCGGGCGCTCGATTATCTGGTGGGGTTTACGCTGTCGCCAGTGTTGTGGCGCAAGCTGCCGGGTGCCAAATCGGCGGGGCGGGTGCAATCGGTCGCGCTGCGGCTGATCGTCGAGCGCGAGCGCGAGATCGAGGCATTCCGCCCCCAGGAATATTGGTCGGTGACCGCCGCCCTTGCGCATGACGGCACGCCGTTTGCCGCGCGGCTGAGCAAGTGGCGCGGGGCCAAGATCGATCGGCTGACCATCGGCAACGAAGGCGACGCGCTTGCGGCCAAGGCCGATGTCGAGGCGGGCCGGTTCAGCGTGGCGAGCGTCGAGACCAAGCCCGCCACCCGCAATCCGCCGCCGCCCTTCACCACCTCCACCCTGCAGCAGGAAGCCGCGCGCAAGCTGGGCTTTTCCGCCGACCACACCATGCGGATCGCGCAAGGCCTGTATGAGGATGGCGCGATCACCTATATGCGCACCGACGGCGTCCAGATGGACAGCAGCGCGATTTCGGCGGCGCGCAAGGCGGTGGCCGACCGCTATGACGCAGGTTATGTTCCCGACAAGCCGCGCCATTACACATCGAAAGCCAAAAACGCGCAGGAAGCGCATGAAGCGATCCGCCCGACCGACTTCAGCCGCGACCGCGCCGGGTCGGGCGATCATGCCCGGCTGTATGACCTGATCTGGAAACGCGCGCTCGCCAGCCAGATGGCATCGGCGCGGCTTGAGCGGACAACCGTGGAGCTGAGCGATGGCTCTGGCCTGCATGCGCTGCGCGCGACGGGGCAGGTGGTGTTGTTCCCCGGTTATCTGGCGCTATATGAAGAGGGGTCGGACGATAGCAGTGATGACGAAGCCCGCCGCCTCCCGCGTCTGCGCGAAGGAGATGCGCCCGCCAAAAAGAGCGTCGCTGCCGAACAGCATTTCACCCAGCCGCCGCCGCGCTTTTCGGAGGCCAGCCTGGTCAAGCGGCTGGAGGAATTGGGCATTGGCCGCCCCTCCACCTATGCGTCGATCATCAAGACGCTGAAGGACAGGCTTTATGTCCGTGTCGAGAAAAACCGCTTTTTTGCCGAGGAAAGCGGGCGGCTGGTCACCGCGTTTCTGGAGCGGTTTTTCGAAAAATATGTCGGCTATGACTTTACGGCGAGTCTGGAGGAAGAGCTTGACGATGTGTCGGGCGGGCGCGCCGAATGGCAGGCGGTGCTGGCCGCGTTCTGGCGCGATTTCAAACCGCGCACCAGCGAGGTCATGGCGTTCCAGCCGTCCGAAGTAACGGCCGCGCTCGACGAATTTCTGGGCGCCTATCTCTTTCCCGACAAGGGCGACGGTGGCGATCCGCGGCTCTGCCCCAATTGCGGTGAGGGGCGGCTCGCGCTTCGCGGCGGGCGGTTTGGCGCGTTCGTCGCGTGCTCCAACTATCCGACCTGCAAATTCACGCGCCGCTTTGCGCAAGGGGGGGGCGCAGAGGCGAGCGTCGATACCGGCCCGGAAGTGCTGGGGGTGGACCCGGCGACCGGGCTGGACGTGTCAAAACGATCGGGGCGCTTTGGGCCCTATGTCCAATTGGGCGATGGCAAGGAGGCCAAGCGCGCCTCCATCCCCAGGGATTTGCCCGGCGCGCTCGATCTTGACTGGGCGCTGAAACTGCTCAGCCTGCCGCGCACCATTGGCCCGCACCCGGAAACCGGCGCGCCAATCACCGCGTCGATCGGGCGTTACGGCCCGTATCTTGCGCACAACGGCAAATATGGGCGGCTGACATCGACTGCCGACGTGTTTGAGACCGGCATGAACGCCGCCGTCGTCAAGCTGGCGGAGGCAGCGGCGGGTGGCGGGCGACCGCAGCGCGGCGCGCAGGCGCCGCTCAAACTGCTGGGGCCGCACCCGCGCACCGAGGCGGAGATCAAGCTGATGGAGGGTCGCTACGGCGCTTACGTCACCGACGGCACCACCAATGCGACATTGCCCAAGACGATCGAGCGCGACGCGCTGACGCTGGAGGAGGCCGCCCAATTGATCGACGCGCGGGCGGCTGCCGCACCTGCAAGCGCCAAGAAAAAGGTCGCCAAGAAACCGGCGGCGAAGAAGAAGGCGACCCCTGCCAAGGCTGCTGCGAAGCCCCCGGCCAAGACGAAGCCAAAGCCCAAGGCAAAAGGCAAAGCAAAGCCCGCTGCCGAATAACGCCTGGCGGCTAATTTTGAATGAGGCGCAGTAACGTGCCGTCGGGATCGACGAGATAGGCAATGGTAAGCCCGCTCGGCTCGCGCCGGGGTGGGTGCAGCCGGGGAAAGCCGGTGGTCTTCTCGGCGATTCCGGCGGCGCGACACGCGGCATAAAGCCCGGTCAGGTCATCGACGCGCAGGCAGCAGCCGAACGAACTCGTCGCCGGATCGAGATCGGGATAGGGAAAAAATTCGAGCGTTAACGCCCCGCGCGACAGGATCATCCAGCCGTCGTCGCGCCAGCCCTGATCGAAGCCGAGCTTGCCATAGAAATCCGCGCTCGCCGAAAAATCGCGCGACGGCAGATTGGGGGTCGCGTGGTCGACCACCGCGATCAGCGCCCCAGTCCGCGTTTCCGCATCCCCCGCCGCAGGCCACCGGGCATCCAGCGCGCGGCGAACATCAGCCGCTTGGCGGTTTTGCCAACCGGCGTGTGGAGCCGGTCACCATGCACCGCGTCCCACGCTGCCTGCGCGACATCCTCAACCGGGGTAATTTCCAGCCCGCCCTCGACCACGGTTTCGCGCACCGTGCGGTTCGATCCCGCCATTCCTGCTGCGAGCAAGGGCGTTTCGATGAAGCTGGGCATCAGGGTGCGGACCTTGATGCCGTCCGCTGCCCACTCACCGTCCAGGCTCTCGGTCAGCGCGCGCACGCCGAATTTGGTGACCGCGTAAATGCTGATCCCCGGCCCGCCATAAATCCCCGCCGCCGACGATGTGTTGAGCAGGCACGATCCCGGTGTTGCCTTCAGATAGGGATAGCCAAGCTTGGCGCCGTTCACCACGCCCATCAGGTTGATGCCGACCACCCGGTCGATTTCGTCAAAGCTGTTGACGGCGAGCGGGCCGCCGACCGCAATCCCGGCATTGTTGAACAGCACGTCGAGCCGCCCGCCGCTTGTCTCGACAAAGGCGGCGAGCGATGTCGCCCAACCATCGCGGTCGCGCACATCCATTGTGTAGCAGCTCGCCATGCCCGCCGGCAGCAGCGCTGCTGTCTCTGCCATCCCGGCCGCATTCACATCGGCAAGGCCAATCCGCCAGCCGCGCGCGGCAAACAGCACTGCGACCGCGCGGCCAATGCCCGATCCGCCGCCGGTAATGAAAATCGCCTTTGCCATGGTGTTTCGTCCCCCGTTCGGTGCGGTCGGTGTTTGACCTTCGCGCCTTCATCCCGCATCACCGCGCGCGATGCCACAGGAATCGATCCGCGGACCCTCGGTCGCTTTCGAGCGGGTGTCCAAACTTTACGCAGCAGGCGCAGCGGCGGTCGACAATGTGTCGCTGATGATTGCGGCGGGCAGCTTTGTCGCGCTGGTCGGGTCGTCGGGATCGGGCAAATCGACCCTGCTGAAAATGATCAACCGGCTGGTCGAACCCAGCAGCGGGCGGGTGTTGCTTAACAATGCCCCGGTCGAGGAGGAAGAGCCGCACGCGCTGCGCCGCCGCATCGGCTATATTTTTCAGAATATCGGCCTGTTCCCGCATTTTACAGTGGGCGAGAATATCGCGATCGGGCTGCGGCTGACAGGGGTGAAACATAATCAGGAACGGATCGCGCAATTGCTCGATCTGGTCGATTTGCCGCGCGATTTCGCCAACCGTTTCCCCGATGAGCTATCGGGGGGGCAGCGGCAGCGGGTCGGTGTCGCGCGCGCGCTGGCGACTGAGCCTGGGTTGCTGATTATGGACGAACCCTTTGGCGCGCTCGATCCAGTGACGCGCGACCAATTGGGCGATGCGATCCGGCGGCTGCACGACCGGCTGGGCCTGACCACGATCATGGTGACGCACGATATGGCGGAGGCGCTGCTGCTCGCCGACCGGGTATTGGTGATGGATGACGGCCGGCTCGTCGCCGATTGTACGCCGGCGCAATTGATCGCGGGCGAGGGCGGGGCTGAGGCAACCGCGCTCGTCGCGGTGCCGCGCGAACAGGCGCGGCGGCTGCGCGCGCTGGAGACGGGCGGATGAGCCCGTTTCTGGAGGCGATGCTGCGCGTCCCCGATCTGCTCGCGGCGCATTTGTTGCTGGCGGCATCCGCGCTGGTGCTGGGGCTGGTGATCAGCTTGCCGCTGGCGATCTGGTCGGCGCGGCGGCCGCTGGTTGCGCGGGCGGCATTGGGCTTTGCGAGCCTGGTGCAGACCATTCCGAGCCTTGCGCTGCTCGCGCTGTTTTACCCGCTGCTGCTGACCTTATCGGCGCTGGTGGGTGGGGGGATTCCGGCGCTTGGGTTTTTGCCATCGGTGCTCGCACTGACGCTTTATGCGATTCTGCCGATTTTGCGCAACGGCGTGACCGGGCTTGCCAATCTTGACCCCGCCGTGGTCGAGGCGGCGGATGGCGTCGGCATGACCGGGTGGCAGAAACTGGTGATGGTCGAGGCGCCTCTGGTGTCGCCCGTCCTGATGGCAGGCATTCGCACGGCTGCCGTCTGGACCATCGGCGCGGCGACGCTGTCGACGACCGTTGGCCAGCCGAGCCTGGGCGACATGATTTTTGCCGGGCTTCAGACGCAGAACTGGGCGCTGGTGCTGGCCGGGTGCCTGAGTGCGGCGCTGCTCGCGCTGGGCGTCGACGCGCTGCTGGGCGTGGTCGAACACGGCATTGCCGAGCGGCGGCGGGCCCGCGCGATTGGCGCGCTGGTGGTACTCGCAGTGGGCGTGCTGGCGGCGCTTGCGCCGGTTATGCCAACCGGCCAGAAAAGCGTAACAGTGGGCGCCAAGGGATTTGGCGAACAATTTATCCTTGCGCGGTTGATCGGCCACCGGCTGGAGCGGGCGGGATACCGGGTGCAGTATCGTGAGGGGCTGGGCTCTGCCGTCGTCTTTGGCGCGCTGGCGGGCGGCGATATCGACATTTACGTCGATTATT
>PNLG01000318.1 GCA_013822915.1 Sphingomonas sp.
AGGCGGCGGGACGCGCGATTTCGCAACGCCCGAAGCAGCGGAGGCATCGCCGCTGGCGACCGCGCTGTTCGCGCTCGGTGATGTGACGGGGGTGTTTTTCGGCGGCGATTTCATTTCGGTAACGGCGGCCCCCGGCACCGAATGGTCGGGGCTGAAGCCCGATATACTGGGCGTGCTGGTCGATCATTTCGCCGCCAACATGCCGCTGTTCGCGCCGGGCAGCGCGGCCGAGATCAGCGTGCCCGGCGAGCATGAGCTGACCGATGATCCCGCCGACGCCGACATCATCGACCAGATCAAGGATTTGATCGCCACCCGCATTCGCCCGGCCGTGCAGGGCGATGGCGGCGACATTGCCTATCGCGGGTTTGACAAGGGCAAGGTCTTTCTCAGCATGCACGGCGCCTGCGCGGGATGCCCCAGCTCCACCGCCACGCTCAAAAATGGCATTGAGCAATTGCTGCGCTATTATGTGCCCGAAGTGACCGAGGTGCGCGCGATTTAAAACGCGCCCCGCATTTTCACGCAACAGTTCAGGGGGAGCACAATAATGGCTGAGAAGCTGGGTGATACCGCGCTCGACACGATTTTTCGGACCGCACGCACGGCCAATGGCTATACTGACGCGCCGGTCGCGCCCGCCGATATCGAGGCGATTTGGGATCTGATGAAGTTCGGCCCGACATCGGCCAATCTAATGCCCGCGCGCTTCATCTGGTGTCTGACGACCGAAGCACGCGACCGGCTGGCCACACACGCCAGCGGCACGAACGCCGCCAAGATCCGCGCCGCGCCCGCCGCCGTCATCATTGCGACGGACGAGGATTTTCACGAACATCTGCCCGAACTTTTCCCGCATACCGACGCCAAAAGCTGGTTCGAGGGCAATTTGCCGCTGCGCCAGCAATCGGCAATGCGCAATGCGACGCTGCAGGGGGCCTATTTCATCATCGCCGCGCGGGCGCTTGGCTGGGATGTCGGGCCGATGTCGGGCTTCAACAATGCGGCGGTCGATGCCGAATTTCTGGCGGAGACGCCTGCGGTCAAGTCAAACTTCATCGCAACATTTGGCATTGGCGACCCCGCGACGATTTTCCCGCGTTCGCCGCGTCCGGATTTTGGCCGCTTCAACCGCTTCGCCTGACCGCGACGGACAACGAGCGTCAGCGCCATGAATGTCGATCTGTTCGACTTTACCCTGCCCGAGGCGTGCATTGCGCTGCGCCCGGCCCAACCGCGCGACAGTGCGCGGATGCTCGTGCTCGACGGCGCGACCCGGCGCGACGCGGTGGTCGGCGATTTGCCAGCGGCGCTGCGCCCCGGCGACATGCTGGTGTTCAACGACACCCGCGTCATCCCCGCCCAGCTTGAGGGGCGGCGCGGCAACGCACGGATCGGCGCAACGCTTCACAAGCGCGAGGGGCCACGCCGCTGGCGCGCCTTTATCCGCAACGGTCGGCGGCTGCGCGAGGGCGATGTGATCGACTTTGGCGCAGGCGTGTCGGCCACCGCTCAGGCACGCGAAGATGACGGCAGCTTCGCGCTCGACTTCGCGGGCGACGCGCCGGTGGAATTGTTGCTGGAAGCCGCAGGCACCATGCCGCTGCCGCCCTATATCGCCGCGCGCCGGGCAATCGACGCACGCGACGCCGATGATTACCAGACGATGTTTGCCGCAGAGGCCGGTGCAGTGGCCGCCCCCACCGCCGCGCTCCACTTCACGCCCGCGTTGATGGCGGCCCTGGCTGCCGCGGGGATCGAGCACGCAACCCTGACGCTGCATGTCGGCGCGGGCACTTTCCTGCCCGTCAAAGCACGCGACACTGCGGACCACCGGATGCACGCCGAATGGGGCCGGATTGATGCCGCGACTGCCGAGCGGCTGAACGCAGTGCGGGCGCGCGGTGGGCGGGTGATTGCGGTGGGGACCACATCGCTCAGACTTTTGGAAAGTGCGGCGGGCGAAGATCGAATGATCCGCCCGTTTGAGGGCGACACGGCGATTTTCATTACGCCGGGTTATCGCTTTTGCGGGATTGACGGGCTGATGACCAATTTCCACCTGCCGCGCTCGACACTGTTCATGCTGGTATCGGCGCTGATGGGGGTGGACCGGATGCAGGCGGCCTATGCCCATGCGATTGCGTCGGGCTATCGCTTCTACAGCTATGGCGATGCGTCGCTCTTGCTGCCATAGGGCAGTCGGCGGCGCGGCAACCCGGCTTTGCGTGGGCCACATCTGACGCTATGGCAGCGCTTCGCCGCTCAGGAAGCGGCTTGGGGGTCCGGGATGCGATTGCTGTTGATTGCCGTATTTGCCGCGTTGGCGGCACCGCTTGCCGCCCAGCAGTCGCCCGAGCCCAATCCCGTGCCCGCCGCCCCGCCGCGCGATCAGCCACCCAGCCCGACAATCTTTGCCGAACCCGTCGCCCTCTTCATCGCCACCTGCGATGGCAACGCGGACGCGATGGTCACCCCGGCAGAGCTGATGCCTTGCGTCGCGCGCAGCTACGCGCCGGTCGGGGGCACGGCACCCAACTCGATCGGCTATATCCAGTTTGCCGACTGGGCCGAACGCTGGCTTGGCGATCGCAACGCGCTGCCCAGCCCGTTTGAGACCGACAGCGATGGTAACAACCGGATCACGCTGGCGGAAATCCAGGCGCAGCTCGCCAAGACCTTTGCCCGGTTCGACCGCGACAAGGACGGGCTGGTGAAGCGCAGCGAGCTGCTGACGCTCGACAGCGGGCGCGGGCTGGGCGGTCGGGCGGGGCCACCGGCGCCGGACGAGCGGCGGCGGCGGCGATGAGCGGCGCTTTGCCCGATCCGGGCGCGCCCGCACCGCGCTACAAACTGGTGATTTTCGACTTTGACGGCACGCTGGCCGATAGCGGCGACTGGTTCCTATCGATCGCCGACGATCTGGCCGACCGTTTCCGCTTTCGCCACGTCGCGCCCGAGGAGATTGAGGGGTTGCGCGGCCACACCACGCGCGAAGTGATCCGATATCTCGGCATTCCGCGCTGGAAGCTGCCGATCATCGCGCGCCATCTGCACAAACGGCTGGCGAACGAAACGCACAAGATCGCGCTGTTCGGCGGCGTCGAGGCGATGCTGTCGTCGCTGCAATCGGCGGGCGTGCGGCTGGCGCTGGTCACCTCCAATGCGGAGGATAATGCCCGCGCCATCCTTGGCCCCGATAATATGGCGCGGTTTGAACAGGTGGAGTGCGGCGCCTCGCTCTTTGGCAAGGCACCGCGCTATCGCCGGGTGCTGAAGCGCGCCGGGCTGATGGCGGGCGACATCCTTTCGGTTGGCGACGAAACGCGCGATATCACCGCTGCCCGCAAAGTCGGGATTGATGCCGCCGCCGTGCTATGGGGCTATGCCCGCCGCGACGCGCTGACCGCGCTCGACCCGCAATTGCTGTTTGATACGCCCGGTGACGTAATCGCATCGGTGCTCGGCGCGCAGGGCTAAACGGATGGCCGCCCGTTTCGCCTTCACGATCGCGGCCACCGACGGGAAGGCGCGCACCGGCACGATCGACATGGCGCGCGGCACCATCCGCACCCCTGCCTTCATGCCGGTCGGCACCGCCGCGACCGTCAAGGCCATGAAGCCCGGCGACGTCCGCGCAACCGGTGCCGACATCATCCTGGGCAACACCTATCACCTGATGCTGCGCCCGGGGGCAGAGCGGGTGGCGCGGCTGGGCGGTTTGCATGATTTCATGCGCTGGGACCGCCCGATCCTGACCGACAGTGGCGGGTATCAGGTGATGAGTCTGGCCGATCTGACCACCCGGACCGAAGACGGCGTGACGTTCAAAAGCCATCTCGACGGCTCGCGCCACATGCTCAGCCCCGAACGCTCAATCGAGATTCAGCGGCTGCTCGATTCCGACATCATCATGGCGTTTGACGAATTGGTGCCAACAACTGCCCCGCGCGAGGTTCAGCACGCCGCGATGATGCGGTCGATGCGCTGGGCGGGCCGCTCGCGCGTGGCATTTGATACAGGCGGCGACCATGCGGCGCGCGCGGCGATTTTCGGCATTCAACAGGGCGCGCTCGACCAGACGATGCGGCTGGAATCAGCCCAAGCGCTGACCGACATCGGCTTTGATGGCTATGCAGTGGGCGGACTCGCGGTGGGCGAGGGGCAGGCGGCGATGTTCGGCTGCCTCGATTTCGCGCCGGGGCAATTGCCGGCGGACAAGCCGCGATACCTGATGGGGGTGGGCAAGCCCGACGACATTGTCGGCGCGGTCGAGCGCGGGATCGACATGTTCGATTGCGTGCTGCCCACCCGCTCTGGCCGCACGGGGCAGGCGTTTACGCGCGTCGGGCCGATCAACATCCGCAATGCCCGCTTTGCCGAGGACCAGGGGCCGGTTGACCCCGAATGCGCCTGCCCAGTGTGCGCCCAGTTCAGCCGTGCTTACCTCCACCACCTGGTCCGTGCCGGCGAGATTTTGGGCGCGATGCTGATGACCGAGCATAATCTGTGCTTTTATCAGGCTTTAATGGCCGATTTGCGTGCGGCAATTGCTGATGGCCGATTGAAGCACTTTGCCGATGCGTTCCGTTCGGCCTATGCTCGTGCTCCAAAGGAGTAACGATGGTGAGCGACACCCCGCACGAAATGAACGAAATCGAAGAGGCAGCCCATGCGGCAAAGCGCGTGGCCGCCGCCGCCGATGAAACCGCGGCGGAGACCAAGGGCAACTGGCCAGTATCGGCCATCGCGATTGGCGTCGGCGTTGGCTCCGCAGCACTTGCCGCTGCCCTCCTCTATGCGACCAGCACGCGCAAACCGAAATAGGCGCCTGATTGGTGATTGACAGGCGCAACACAGCCGCGCCAAGCTGAGCTATCAGTTTTGCGGAGAGCCAGCCCCATGCGTTTTTTCCATGCCGCCCTGTTGGTCAGCGTTGCCGCCCTGCCGCTTGCGGCGCACGCCGCCCCCAAAAAGGCGCGCGCGCAAGCGGCGACGCCGCCCGCGTCCGCGATTGCGGTCAAGCCGCTGGCCTATACCGAACGCACGCTGGCCAATGGGCTGAAGGTTTACGCGATCCGCGATACCTCCACCGCGACGGTCGCGGTGCACGTCTGGTATAATGTCGGGTCAAAGGATGATCCGAAGGGTCGCTCCGGCTTTGCGCACATGTTCGAGCATCTGATGTTCAAGGCCACGCGCAATCTGGTGCCGGAACAGTTTGACCGGCTGACCGAGGATGTGGGCGGCTTTAATAATGCCTCGACCGCCGATGATTATACCAATTACTTCGAAACCGTGCCCGCCAATCATCTCGAACGCCTGCTGTTCGCCGAAGCCGACCGGATGGCGACGCTGGTGGTCGAGCCCAAAAGCTTTGCGTCTGAACGCGATGTTGTGAAGGAGGAATTGCGGCTGCGCGTGCTCGCCCCGCCCTATGGCAAGTTGTTCGCGCTATATTTCCCCGAAATTTCCTACACTACCCATCCCTATGCCCGGCCCGGCATTGGCAGCCTTGATGATTTGCAGGCCGCTTCGATCGACGATGTGCGCGCGTTCCACGCGACTTACTACCGGCCCGACAATGCGGTGCTGGTAGTGGCCGGCAATTTCGACGCCAAGCAGCTTGATGCTTGGGTTGACAAGTATTTCGCGGGCATCAAGCGCCCCAACCGACCGATCCCGCGCGTGACGGTTGCAGAGCCGCCACGCACCGCCCCGGTGGTACGAACGGTGTATGAGGAAAACACCCCGCTCCCCGCAGTGATGATCAGCTATCAGATCCCGCCAGACCGCGATGCCGACAATGCGCCGCTTGCCGTGCTCAACACGATCCTGTCGGGCGGGGAAAGCTCGCGCCTTTACGAAAGCCTGGTCTATCGCGATCAGATTGCCGCCAATGCGGGCACTTTCCTGGACAGCAAACAACAAACGGGCGCGTTTGCGCTCTATGCAATCGCGGCGGGCGGCAAGGATGTTGCCGCCAGCGAAGCCGCACTGAAGGCAGAGGTTGCGCGGCTGCGCACCGCCCCCGTCACCGCCGCTGAATTGAGCGAGGCCAAGAACCAGATTCTGACCAGCGCGATCAAGGGCCGCGAAACCCCCGATGGCAAGGCATCGACGCTGGCCGCAGCCGTCGTGGTCGATGGCGATCCGCGCGCCGCCGATCGTCAGCTTGCCGCGATTGCCCGCGTCACCGCCGCCGATGTGCAGCGGGTGGCACGCAAATATCTGAGCGATCATCAGGCTGCGACGGTGCGTTATCTGCCCGCCAAGCCGGGGGCAAAGGGCGATGCCATTGCGGTGGCCGCCACGGTTCAGGTCGCCGCGCTGACCGCCCCTGCTGATATTACGATAACCACCCCCGCATCCGAAGCCGAGCGCGTAGCAGTGCCCGTCCTGGGGGCACCAGTTCAGGCTGCCCTGCCCGCCGTGTCCGAAATGCGCCTGCCCAATGGCCTGCGCGTGGTGACGGTCGAGCGGCACGACCTGCCGCTGGTCTCCGCAGTGCTGACCGTGCCGGGGGGCGCCGCGCGCGATAGCGCCGCCACCGCTGGCCTTGCCAACATGACCGCCGAGTTGGTGACCAAGGGCACGAAAACGCGCAGCGCGACGCAGATTGCGCGCGAAGTGGAGGCGCTGGGCGGATCAATCGCAAGCGGCGCCGATTGGGACAATGCGACGCTCAGCATCGGGGTGAAGGCCGATCAGCTCGACAAGGGGTTAGCGGTGATGGCCGATGTCGGCCGCAATCCCGCCTTTGCGCAGGACGAACTGGACCGCGCGCGCGCGCAATCGATCGACGGCATCAATGTCTCGCTCAAAAACCCCGCGCAGCTGGCGGGCTATGTCGCCAATCGCGCGGTGTTTGGCGCGGGTGCTTACGGCAATCTGCGCGGCGGAACGGTGAAGTCATTGACCGCGCTTACCCGCGATCAGGTGGTCGCGAGCTACCGCGCGCATTGGCGTCCCGATGGCGCGACGCTGGTGGTGGCAGGCGACATTACGCCCGAGCGCGCCCGCGCGCTCGCCACCCGGTATTTCGGTAGCTGGACCGGCAGCGGCGACAACATTGCGCCCCCCGCGAACGATGTCCCCCCGGCACCGCGCGTCGTAGTCGTTGATTTGCCCGGTGCGGGACAGGCCGGTGTCGTGATTGCGCGGCCCGGCATCACCCGGCGCGATCCGCAATTCTATGCAACCTCGCTCGCCAATGCGGTGCTCGGCGTCGGCTTTTCGTCGCGCCTCAATCAGGAAATCCGGATCAAGCGTGGGCTGTCCTATGGCGCGGGCAGTTCGATTAGCGCGCGGTTGCAGGCAGGACCGATGACCGCGTCTACTCAGACCAAGAACCCCTCGGCCGCCGAAGTCGTCGCGCTGGTGCTTGCCGAGTTGAAGCGGTTGGGCAGCGAACCCGTGCCCAATGCCGAATTGCAGACGCGCAAGGAAGTGTTGATCGGCAATTTCAGCCGCGCGAGCGAAACGGTCGATGGGTTGGCGTCGCTCACCAGCGGCTATATCGCAACCGGCGTGTCGCTTGACGAGCTGAAACGCTATCCGGCGGCGATTCAAGGAATTGATCCAGCCGCAGTGCAGGCTGCCGCCGCCAAATATCTCGATCCGTCGGTCGCGAGCATCGTCGTGGTTGGCGACGCCAAGTTGTTCGTCGATGACCTGCGCAAGGCCTATCCCACGCTGCAACTGATCCCGGCAAGCGAACTCAACCTCGATACTGCGGCGCTGAAATAGAGGTAAAGCTTAGCTTTACCTTATAGTGTCTCGGAACCGGACACGGCGAAAATCGCACTTTCCTTCGGCCTGACGGCTGATATGCGCGAGTGTGGAATTTCGCCGATAGGATGACGGCTGGGCATGACGTGCGCGCGATTATCGTTCATGGCGCTGATCGTCGCGATGGCGGCGGTGTCGGCGCGCGCCGCGATTGTAGTGATGGCGGTAGCGGCACAGCGGGACGCGCATGATCGGCCTGACGCACCGCCCCTCCCCAAGCTTGCCTCAATGACGGCGCCCTTGGCGGCACCCGCGTCCGACGCGCAGCCGCCCGCCAGCCAGCCCGCCCCCGCCAGCGGCACCACCGGCACGGCCCCGCTGCCTGCCATGCCGGTGCCCGCAAGCTATCAGCCGCTCCCGACGCTGGACGGCACCATCCACCCCGCGCCGCCTTTTTCGATGAACCGCGCAGGCTCCGGCGATTATGGCCGCGCGCTCAATTGCCTGACCACCGCCATCTATTACGAATCCGCCAGTGAGCCCGATGCCGGCCAGCGTGCCGTCGCGCAGGTAATCCTGAACCGCGTGCGCCACCCCGCTTTCCCAGCGACCGTGTGCGGCGTGGTGTATCAGGGATCGGAGCGCGCGGGGTGCCAGTTCAGCTTTGCGTGCGACGGGGCGATGGCACGCATCCCGTCGCGTAGCGGTTGGGCGCGCGCGCTGCACAACGCCGCGCTGATGCTGAGCGGCACAGTGGAGGCGCAAGTCGGCACCGCGACCCATTACCATACCTATGCCGTGACACCGGCGTGGAACCG
>PNLG01000213.1 GCA_013822915.1 Sphingomonas sp.
CTCATCAAGCCCGTGCTGCAAGCAGCGAGCCTGCACGAGCCGGTCGCCGCGGAAATGATCGAGGAATTGCGGCTGTCGGCGGACAATGCCGAAGGGTGGGCGGCAATGGCCGCCGATCAGGCCGCGCGCGCCGACGAGGTATCGCCCGCCGATCATGCTGCGGCGACCGAGACACGCGCGGTGGCGGGTTGGGTGCTTGACCAGATACTGGTGCTGCTCCACCCGTTCATGCCGTTCATCACCGAGGAGCTTTGGTCGAAACTCGGCGCGCGCGACTATGAGCTGATCGTGGCGCGCTGGCCGCAGGTGGCGTCGATTGCGACCGACGATGCCGCAGCGCAGGAAATCAACTGGCTGATCAAGCTGGTGAGCGGGATTCGGGCGGCGCGCAACGAACTGGCGATTGCGCCGGGGGTGCGGCTGGCGATGCATGTGCGCGATGCCGACGCAGCGGCGCTGGCGCGGCTGGCGCGGCAGGAATCGGCGCTCGCGCGGCTCGCCCGCGTGGACGTGGTCGCCGGGGACGCGCCCGCCGGGGGGGCGGCCCAGATCGTGATTGATGCGGCCACCTTTGTCCTGCCGCTCGAAGGAGTGATCGACCTCGACGCCGAACGCGCGCGCCTCGCCAGGGCGATTGCGGCGGCGGAAAAGGAACGCGATGCGCTGGCAGGGCGCCTTGGCAACCCAAGCTTTGTCGAACGCGCCAAACCCGAAGCAGTGGACAAGGCGCGCGCCGACCATGCCGACAAAGCGGCGGAGGCCGATCGGTTGACGGCCGCCCTGGGACGGTTGGGGTGAGGGGCGCGTCGGCGGGATAGAGGCTTGCTCGCGCCCGCCCCATCGCGCACAACGAAGGCATGACCAGCTATCCTGCGCTTCGCCTTCGTCGCACCCGTTCGACCCCGTGGAGCCGCCGGCTGCACGCCGAGACGGTGCTGACGCCTGCCGATCTCATCTGGCCGCTGTTCATCGCCGATGGGGAGGGGGTGGAGGAGCCGATTGCGAGCCTGCCCGGCGTGTCGCGCTGGTCGGTCGATCTGATCGTCGCGCGCGCGCGTGAGGCGCTGGCGGCGGGCATTCCGTGCATTGCGCTGTTCCCCAACACCCCGCGCGAATTGCGCAGCGACGACGGGGCAGAGGCGCTCAATCCCGATAATCTGATGTGCCGGGCGATCGGTGCGATCAAAGATGCGGTGCCGGAAATCGGCGTGCTGACCGATGTGGCGCTCGACCCCTATACCGCGCACGGGCATGACGGGCTGGTCGATGCGCAGGGCTATGTGCTGAACGACGATACCGCCGAAGTGCTGGTCGCGCAGGCGCTGAACCAGGCAGCGGCAGGGGCGGACATCATCGCGCCGTCCGACATGATGGACGGCCGCATCGGTCTTATCCGCGAAGCATTGGAGGATGAGGGGCATGCCAATGTCCAGATCATGTCCTATGCCGCAAAGTACGCGAGCGCGTTTTACGGGCCGTTTCGCGACGCGGTGGGCAGTCGCGGGCTGTTGAAGGGCGACAAGAAAACCTATCAGATGGACCCCGCCAATGCCGAAGAAGCGTTGCGCGAGGTGGCGCTTGACCTGGACGAGGGCGCCGACAGCGTAATGGTAAAGCCCGGCTTGCCCTATCTCGACATCATTGTGCGGGTGAAAAGTGCGTTCGAAGTTCCTGTATTTGCGTATCAAGTGTCGGGCGAATATGCGATGATCGAGGCCGCTGTTGCCGCGGGCGCGGCCGAGCGCGACTCCTTGGTGCTGGAGACGCTGATGGCGTTCAAGCGTGCCGGGGTGTCGGGCGTCTTGACCTATCACGCGCTCCACGCCGCGCGCCTGATGGGCGGGTGAGCCGGGCGAGGTGATTGACACCGAACGTTTGATCCTGCGCCACTGGTTGCCAAAGGACTTGCCCGAATTGCGGCGGCAAAGCTTTGATGCGCTGGGGATGCGCTATCTCCTGCCGCTGCCGGATGAGCATGCTTTTCAGGCGATGCTGGCCCGACTTGACCTGTGGCGCGATACGCTGGGCCATAGCTTTTGGGCCATTGAGCGTCGCAGCGACGGCGCGTTTCTGGGCCTGTGCGGGTTCAAGCGCGGGGCGGAAGGGACGCCGATTGCGGACAAGCTCGAAATCGGTTGGCGGCTGGGTGTCGCGCATTGGGGGCAGGGCTATGCCCGCGAGGCGGCGGTCGCCTGTCTCGGCTGGGCGGCGGCGACACTGACTGACGATAGCGTTTACGCGATCACCGTGCCCGCCAACACCGCAAGCTGGGGATTGATGGAGCGGCTGGGGATGCACCGGCTGCCAGATGGTGACTTCGACCATCCGCTGGTCGAGGACGGCAGCCCGCTCAAACGCCACATCACCTATCGGATTGATCGACCATTTGTTAACCATCTTCGCTAAAAGAACATGGCGGCGCTAAACCGGTTGGCGCGCGAGGGGGAATGACGATGGACGCAGCGCCTGAACCAAGCGGCCCTGGCGCGCACCCGGCAATCGCCCCGCTGTTCGTCGCGTCGATTTTTGCGGGCTCATTCCTGTTGTTTCTGGTGCAGCCGATGGTGGCGCGGATGGCACTCCCCCGGCTTGGCGGCGCGCCGAGCGTGTGGAATTCGGCGATGCTGGTGTATCAGGCGCTGCTGCTCGCCGGCTATGGCTATGCGCATCTGATCGGGCGGATCAGCCCGCGCGCGCAAGGGGGCGTGCATCTGGCGGTGCTGCTCGCCGCTGCGCTGTGGCTGCCGATTGGGCTGATCGCGACGGAGTTGCCAGCCGATGCGCAGCCCGCGCTCTGGGTGCCGTGGCTGCTTGGCCTGTCGATCGGGCCTTTATTTTTCGCGGTGTCGGCGCAAGCGCCGCTGCTGCAACGCTGGTATGCCAGTGCGAGCGGCGGGCGTGATCCCTATGCGCTCTATGCTGCCTCCAATCTGGGCAGTTTTGGCGGGCTGATCGCCTATCCATTGCTGGTCGAACCCCTGCTCGCGGTGCAGGCGCAGCGGTGGTTGTGGAGCGCGGGCTATGTCGCGGTCATCCTGCTCATTGTCGGCTGCGCCGCGCTGTTACCGCGCGCGCCTGCGCAAACGACGACCTTGGCGCAGAGCCCGGCGCCCACGCGGCTCGCGGTCGCGCGCTGGGTGTTGCTGGCATTTGTGCCGTCGGGGCTGATGCTGGCGGCGACGACCTATATCACCACCGATATTGTCGCGATGCCGCTGCTGTGGGTGATCCCGCTGGGGCTGTATCTGCTCAGCTTTTCGATCGCCTTTGCCAGCAACCGGGCGGCTGCCGATATCATTTCGCGGATCGCGCCGCTGGTCGTGTTGCTGTTCGGCGGCATCATGGTCAGCGGGTTCGAATCGCGCGCTTATCTGAACGCGATTCTGGCGCTGATCCTGTTGTTTACGGTGTCGGTCGCGCTCCATACCGTGATGTATCGCGCGCGCCCGGCGGCGGACCGGCTGACCGGATTTTACCTCGCCATGTCGCTGGGCGGGGCGTTGGGTGGCGTTTTTGCTGCCCTCATTGCGCCGCTGCTGTTCGATTGGACGTGGGAATATCCGCTGCTGATCCTGCTTGCCGGGGTGCTGGTGCCGCAGGAGTTGTTGATCGAACCGCTCGCGCGTCCGTGGAGCAATACGCCCCAGCGCCACCGGATCATGACACTCGCGATTGCGCTCGCGATGTTGGTGCTGGTGTGGCTCTCGCTCAGCGGGATGGCCGGGCTGAACGACAGCAGCAACCGCGCGGTGGTGTTCATGGTGATTGCCGGGCTTGGCCTCGTCGCGCTCGGCCACCGGACCGCGTTCATGACAGTGCTGGTCGGCGCGCTGGTGATTTTTGGGGGCTTTAATTCGGCGATGTTGTCGCTGCACGGCAACGCCCGCACGCGCAGCTATTTCGGGGTCTATACGGTGCGCGCGACCGCTGCGGAGCGGCAATTGGCGCATGGCACGACGGTCCACGGCACCGAGCTGATCGGATCGGCGGCGCGCGAAGTGATGCCGACCACTTATTATGTCCCCGGATCGGGCGTGGGGCAGGCAATGACGGCGGCGCCCAAGTTATTCGGCCCCCATGCGCGGATCGGCGTGGTCGGATTGGGGGCGGGGACGCTCGCTTGCTACGCGCAAAACGGCCAGCGCTGGCGGATTTTCGAGATTGATCCGGCGATTGTGCGGATCGCGCGCACTCGTTTCGGCTATTTGCGGCGCTGCTTGCCGGGTGCCGAGATTGTGATCGGTGACGCGCGCCTTGCGCTTGCCGCACAACCTGCCGCCACGCTCGACTTGCTCGCGCTCGATGCGTTTTCTTCGGACGCGGTGCCCATCCATCTGATGACTCGCGAGGCGTTCGCGGGCTATGCGCGCGTTCTTTCGCCGCGCGGGTTATTGCTGGTGCACATCTCCAACCGCTTCATCGCGCTTGGGCCAGTGGTGGCGGCGAATGCGCGCGCCGGGGGCTGGGGAGCGCGTGTGTTTGTCTATCGCCCCGGCCTAAAACCGCGTGAGGGCGAGACCGTTTCCGAATGGATCGCGCTGTCCCGCGATTCGGCGACATTGGCCAAGCTGACGGCGGGCAAGCCGGGGTGGAAGCCGCTGGCACCGCGCGCGGGCTTCGCCGGGTGGAGCGACGACCATTCGAGCATCCTGCCGCTGCTTAAATAACCCGTCACGCGCGGTCAGGCGGGGGCGAGTTGCGCGGCGAGCGTTTCGATAATCGTGCCCGCATCCTCATATTGGGCCCGTGCATCGTTCCTCAGCCCCTCGAGCGCGGGATAGGGCGCCGAGCCCGCCGCGGCGCGATCAATCGCCAGCCGGTCGAGGTCGCTCATCGCGCTCGATACATCGGCGCGCAAGACATCAAGATCGGCGAGCCCCGATTGCGCGTCGAGCCAGGCGGTGCTGCCCGCCGCTTGCCCCCGCGCAGCGGCGACCAGATTTTCGGCGCGCGCAGCCCCCGCTTCGAAGCGGCTCTTAATGATTGCCAAATCGGTGGCGGCAGCGTCGACTCCGGCGTCAAGCGCCGCATCGGGCACGATCACCGGTGCGGCCGCCATGGGCTCGGCATCGTCGCGCACTTCGATCGCGCGCGGCAGCAGCGAGGGGAAGCGATTGCCCGATTGCGCGCACCCGCCAAGCAATAGGAAAGCAAGGGTGAGCGGGCGGATCATCACCCCGTGCTTTAAGAGCGGCCGATCCCATGCGCAACGGGGTTGCGCAAGCGCGGATTGCTCATTAAGGGGCATCGCTCCACGCACCCGTAGCTCAGCTGGATAGAGCATCAGACTACGAATCTGAGGGTCGGGCGTTCGAATCGCTCCGGGTGCGCCATTCCCCCCTCAAGGTTCGAGTGGTCGGCGGGCGTTCTGGTGCCCGGCTCGCGCCTTGGGCTGATCACCGAACACTTCGCACGCGCGGGTGCGCCGGTTTTGCTCCCGATTATTGCGGTCGAACCAAGCACGCCGCTTTCGATCACCATGGAGGGCAGGGAGTATGTGGGGCAATGACATGCGAAACTTTGCCCGCCGACGAATAGCTAAATCTTGCTGCGCGTTGACGCTATGGACCTTGGTGGCGCGGCTCCCGCGCGATAAGCGGCGGCGCGTGGGTGGTTCACGCGCTCTCATCATGCCTTAATGTTCTTGCCATAGCGACACGGGCGTGAGGGGCTGGGATGACGGCAAATGGGACGGCGCGCGCGGTTGGGCTATTTCGGGCGAAGAATTGCGGTGACAGCACTGGCGGTGCCGGGGGTGCTGCTGGCGCAGGATATCGCGCTGCCCGGTCGCCAGGCCGACTCCGTCACGGATAGCCGCAGCGCGGACCCCGTGCTTGCGCTTGTCGATACAGCAATGTCGCGCGCGCCATTCCTTGCGGTGGTGAATGACGCGGTGCGGCGTCACCCTTCGCTGGCAGGGGCGCAGGCGGCCGCCGATGCCGCCGAGGCACAGCTTGCCGGCGCACGTGAAGCGGCTCGTCCGGTTGTTGATGTCAACATCCTGAGTTTTCGGGTGATTTCGCGCGATTTTTCGAGCGACCCGCAAAATGTACTGGAACGCACGCGACCGTCGCGCCGCACCGACGGATCGCTGACCATCAATCAGACGGTGTTCGACTTTGGCGCGAACCTCGAGCGTCAGGCAGCAGCCCGCGCGCGGATCACCGCCAGCATTGCCGATATCGAGAGCAGCGCGGCGCAAGTGGCGCTTGAATTGGTGGTGAGCTGGTATGATGTGGCCGCGTATCGCACACTTGGTGCGCTTGCGCGGTCGTTCCTGACAAGCGAAAATGATGCGCGGCTCGCCGTGCAGCAACGCATCGATGCGGGCGTTGCCGCGCCTGTCGATCTCGCGCGGGTCGATAGCGCGATCGCGCGCAACCGGGCTCGGATTGCCGACTTTGCCCGGCGGCTGGGGGCATCGGAGGCGCGCTTCCTGGCCTTGGCTGGGCGCGCCGCCCCGGCGGGCTTGCAACGGGTGCCGCGCGCTTGTGTGTTTGAGGGAGCGCAGGAAAATGCGGTGGCGGCTGCAATGCACGCGGCGCCGGTGGTCAGCGCAGACGCGGTGGCCAAGGCCGCCGAACGCGATGCGCGCGCCGTGACGCGCGAGTCCCGCCCGGTTTTTACCGCCGGGATTGATGCCGGGCGCTTTGGCATTTTCGAAACACCGTTCGATTATGACGTTCGCGGGCGCATTGGCATGCGGGTGCGGCTGTTCGGTGGCACCGAGGCGCGGCTTGCCGGGGCGCGGGCGCTCGCGCGGCAAGCACGGGCGCGGGCCGATCAGGTGCGCGGTGAAGCCAGGCGCGATGCGGCAACCGCCTGGTCCGATGTCGCGGCCCTGCAAGACGCGCAGGAAGCGCTTGAGGCGGCTTATCTTGCATCGCGCACGACGCGCGATGGCGTCGCCGAGCGATTTCGGGTCGCGCGCGGGTCGATTTTCGATGTGCTGACCGTTGAAGAGGAGCTTTTTCAAAGCGCAGTCAGCTATCTTCAGGGGCTGTCAGAATTGGATACTACGCGCTACATATTGCTCGCACGCACGGGCCGCTTGCTTGATTGCCTGCAGGTTGATGCGCCGCTCGGAGATCGTAACCGATGACAGGCGAAACGTTGATTGAGGCGCCGCGCCCGCGCTTTGCGGCCTGGCTCGTCGTGCCGATGCGCCGCAACAGTGCAACCTATACCAAGGTGGCGATAGCGGCGGTGCTGGTCAATCTGTTTGGCTTCGTGACATCGATTTTCTCGATGGTCGTGTATGACCGTGTCATTCCGCACAATGCCATGTCGTCGCTGGTCGGGCTGTCGATTGGTCTGGCGATTGTCGTGGTGTTTGATTTTGCGCTGAAATTGCTACGCGCCTATTTCGTTGATGTGGCGGGCGCCGATATTGATCATGACGTTGGCGATGATGTGTTTGAGCGGATCATCAAGATGCGGCTTGAACTCCGCAAGGGATCAACCGGCGCGCTGACCGGATTAATGCGGGAATTGGAAGTCCTGCGCGATTTTTTCGCATCGATCACTTTGGTCGCGATTGTTGATGTGCCGTTCATCTTCATCACGATCGGCTTGATCGCGCTGATCGGCGGATGGATTGCGCTGGTCCCGGCGCTGTTGGTGCCATTGGTCGTGGCGGTCGGCCTGCTCACGCAACCAGCGATGGACCGGCTTGCCGCAGACACGATGCGCGAGGGACATGTAAAGCAATCGGTGCTGGTTGAGACAATTGGCGCGATTGAAACCGTGAAAGCATCGGGTGCAGGGCCGCTGCTCACCGATCGCTGGCGCCGGTCGGTGCGGCAACAAAGCGCGAGCGCGTTGCGACAACGGCTGATCGGCGCGATTGCGACGACCTTTGCCGGATCGGCCGGCACAATCGGCTATACCGGCACGGTGATTGTCGGCGCCGCCCTGTCCGCAGGCGGCGACATCACCATCGGCGCGCTGACCGCGTGTTCGATCCTGTCGAGCCGGGCGATTGCGCCGCTGGGGCAGATCGCCAATCTCGCGTCGCGGCTGGCGCAGACGCGCACTGCCTATCGCCAGGTTACCGCTCTCATGGATCAGCCGGTTGAGGGGCCAACGGGCGAGGGGTTGAAGCTGCGCACACTCGGCGGCGGCATTGAACTGCGCGGTGTCACCTTCCGCTATCCGGGGGCGGCCGAACCGGTGCTGCGCGATGTGTCGGTGAAGATCGCGCCGGGGGAGTGCGTGGCGCTGCTTGGGCGGGTCGGCTCGGGCAAATCGACGTTCGCGCGGCTCGCGCTTGGCCTGTATCCGCCTGAGGAAGGCGTGGTGATGATCGACGGCACCGACATTCGCCAGTTCGATCCGGGTTTTCGCCAGACCATCGGCGTCAGCCTTCAGGAAAGCGTGCTTTTCACCGGCACGATCCGTGAAAACATTACGTTGGGCCGCGCGGGGATTGACGATGACGAGATGCTGCGCGCCGCCGCATTGGCGGGCACTCACGATTTTGTCGGCCGCATCGCCAATGGCTATGATCTGCGGCTGA
>PNLG01000125.1 GCA_013822915.1 Sphingomonas sp.
CTGTGGATGTCGACCTATACGGTGGTGTCGGGCCTGACGCTGGCGGCGGTGTTCGGTGCGACGCGGCTGGAACCGATCGCCAGCGGGGGCCGGGTGGGCACGCCGATGCAGGAAGCGATACTGACAGTGCTGGTGATCGGCGGCGCGGTCGGGCTGTTGGCAGCGTGCGCGGGATGGGCCATATTGTGGCGGGGACGCGGCGCGGAATAGGGTTTGTTCCACGTTCGTCGAAGCGGCACCGGTCTGCTCCCGTTTCAGTGTAGCTGAAACAGGCTCTACGCATCCGCGCATCCTTCACCGCTTGCTTACCCTTTTTGCGCTAATCGACGGGCGATGTTGCATGATCCCGCTCTTGCGCGCGCCACTGGTGCTGATCCGCGCCCGGCGTCTGCCGTCAGCACCGGGGTGGGGCTTGCCGGGCTCGCCGGGCTGCTCGCCTGGGTTGCGGTCGCGCGCTGGTTCAAGATGGACGGGCCACTGTCCGCACTCACCAATCTGGTCGCTTGCGGCGTGCCGATGGTGCTGTGGTCGGTATTTATCGACAAGGTCCACCGCCGCCCATCGACCGGCATTGATTGGGACCAGCAAAAAAGCTGGCGCGAGACATTCGACATCAGCCTGACCAAGCTGGCGGGGCTGTGGGTTACCTGGGTCGGGATTGCGCTGATTTACTTCACCTGCCGCTTTTACTGGACCGACCGCTTTGCCTTTTCGATGAGCGTGCTGGGGGCGGTGGCACCGTTTGTGTTCATCAGTTCCATCCCCTATGTCCTCTATTTCGACCGCAAGCTGGTGGAGCCGCGCGACGGTGCCTGGGCATTGGGCGCATGGATGATGGGCACCGAGCGGGTCGAGGCGGAGGCGATTTACAGCCATTTGCGCAGTTGGGCGGTAAAGGGGTTTTTCCTGGCCTTCATGCTGGCGATTGTGCCGCCGGGCTTCGGCGATTTCATCCGCGCCGACTGGGCGGTCATCCTGACCAGTCCGGTGGCGCTTGCCAATTGGCTGATTACGTTCATGTTCGTGATCGACGTCGCGTTTGCGACGGTTGGTTATGTGCTGACCATGCGTCCGCTCGACGCTCATATCAGGAGCGCGACTCCCTATGCGGCGGGGTGGACGGCGGCGTTGATCTGTTACCCGCCCTTTGTGCTGATGGATGCCGGGCGGCCGCTCGATTACCATCCCGGCACCGCGGACTGGACGCACTGGCTGGGCAATTATCCGGTGCTGATGGCGATTGACGGCGTGGTCCTCGTTGCGCTGACGGCGGTTTATGCTTGGGCGACGGTGGCGTTCGGCTTTCGCTTTTCCAACCTGACGCATCGCGGCATTTTGACGCACGGCCCCTATGCGGTCACGCGCCACCCGGCTTACCTGTCGAAAAACCTGTTCTGGTGGCTATCGACCATGCCGTTTCTGACGATGGGCAGCTGGGTTGACGGCGTGCGGGCCACCGTCCTGCTGGGCGTTGTCAGCGGCATTTATTACTGGCGTGCCAAGACCGAGGAATGGCATCTGGGCGCGGACCCCGATTATCAGCGCTATTCCGCGTGGATGGAGCGCAACGGGCCAGTGCCGCTGTTCTTCCGCTGGCTGTCGGGGAAGCCGGTGGTGCCGACTGCGCCCGCGTCTGAGCTAAAACCCCAGCCCTAAAAACGCATCTCGTCATAGACCCGGCTGACATCGCCACCCCATGCGCCGTGATAGCGATCAAGCAGCGTTTGTGCGGGGACTTTGCCGCTGCGCACAATCTCACGCAAGGGATCGAGGAATCCGGTCTCGTTCGACCCGCCCGCATCCACCCGCGCGCGTGCCGCAAGGCCGGCATGCGCGATGTCGAGCACTTCGCCCGCAATATCGCGCAGTGTGCCGCCGCCGGGGAGCGGCGCGTCGAGCGCGAGCCGGGGCACCGACGATCGCAACGCCTCGCGCGCGGCCATGTCCCATCCCTTCACCAAATCCCACGCCGCATCGAGCGCGCCCTGGTCATAGAGCAGCCCCACCCACAGCGCAGGCAGCGCGCAAATCCGGTTCCAGGGACCGCCATCGGCGCCGCGCATTTCAAGAAAGGATTTCAGCCGCACTTCGGGAAAGGCGGTGGAGAGATGATCGTTCCAATCGTCGATCGTCGGCAATTCGCCGGGCAGGACGGACAACTCGCCGCGCAGGAAATCGCGAAAGCTAAGCCCCGCCGCATCGATATATTTGCCGTCGCGATAGACAAAATACATCGGCACATCGAGCGCGTAATCGGCATAGCGCTCATAGCCAAAGTCGTCTTCAAACACGAAGGGCAACATGCCGGTGCGCGCCGGGTCGGTATCCGACCAGATATGGCTGCGATAGCTCAGCATCCCGTTGGGCTGCGCTTCGGTAAAGGGCGAGTTGGCGAACAACGCAGTGGCAAGCGGTTGCAGCGCCAGGCCGACGCGGAACTTCTTTACCATATCGGCTTCCGAACTATAGTCCAGATTAACCTGTATGGTGCAGGTGCGCAGCATCATATCCAGCCCCATGCTGCCCACGCGCGGCATGTGGCGCAGCATGATCGCATAACGGCCCTTGGGCATGATGGGGAGTTCGGCGCGCGTCTTGTCGGGCCACATGCCCAGCCCCAGAAAGCCGATGCCGAGCTGTTCGCCCACCTTCAGCACTTGTTCCAGATGCCGCCCGGTCTCCGCGCAAGTCTGATGCAGATTGTCGAGCGGCGCGCCCGACAGTTCAAACTGCCCCGCCGGCTCCAGGCTGATCGAGCCATCGGCGCCCGACATCGCGATGACATTGCCGCCCTCCATCACCGGCTGCCAGCCAAATTCGGTGAGCGCCATCAACAGGTCGCGAATGCCGCCTGCCTCGTCATAACTCGGCGCGCGGTGATCTTCGGTCTTGTAGACGAACTTTTCATGCTCGGTGCCGATGCGCCAGCGATCCTTGGGCTTTTCGCCCCGCGCAAAGCTCGCGATCAATTGGTCGCGGTGCTCAATGACCGCTGATTTGGTGTCGGAAACGGTCTTTGTCGTCATGGGATCGCCTTTAGCGTGCCCCGTGACGCGGCGCTAGAGGCGCCAATCCCCCGCGCTTGCCATCCAAAGCGCCACCGCTGCGGCTGCTGCTGTATCGGCGCGCAGGATGCGGGGGCCAAGGCCGATCCCGACGGCCTGCGGCACGCGGCGAATCGCCTCGCGCTCCTCGGGCGTAAACCCGCCTTCGGGACCGATCAGGATCGCGGCGGGACCGGGGCGCGCGGCCATCGTGGCGGCGGCGGGCGCGCCACCCGTCTCGTCGGCAAAAAACAAATGCCGATCGCCCCAATCGCGCAGCAAGGCGGCCAGCTTCACCGGTTCGGCAAGTGCGGGGACAGCGGTGCGCCCGCATTGCTCGGCCGCCTCCACCATATGCGCATAGAGTCGCTCGCCGTTCAGCCGGTCGACAATGGTGCGCGCGGTGATGACCGGCACCAACTGCGCGACGCCGAGCTCGCAGGCTTTTTCCGCGAGCCAGTCGATCCGGCCCTTTTTCAGCGGCGCCGCGCACAGCCAGAGGTCGGGCACCGCCTCTGTCGTGCGCAATTGCTGCGTTAACTCAACCACCAGCGTTTTGCGCCCCACCTCGCGCGCAATCGCCAGCCATTCGCCATTGTCGCCGTCGAACAGCTTTACCGGATCGCCCGGTCTGATGCGCATCACACCGGCCAGATAATGCGCTTGCGCGCCGTCGATCGTGCGCAGGCCGACCGCGAGCGGGCCTGCGACGAACAGGCGCGGGGTGGATTGCGGTGGCCAGGCGGGGGTGGCGGGCATGGTGTGGCCTTAGCGCGACAATCCAGGGCCGTCATCTTTGGCCAAATCGGCCCGGTGTTCACCTTTGCATTTTTGTCGGCTAAGGCGGACTTTCGACAATAGGAAGTTTCGCATGTCCACCGAACCAAACACGCCGCTGCTCGATCAGGTCCGCATTCCCGCCGACCTGCGCAAGCTGGCCCCCGAACAATTGCGCCAATTCGCCGATGAACTGCGCCAGGAAGTGATTGCGGCGGTGGGGGTGACGGGGGGGCACCTTGGTTCTGGGCTGGGCGTGGTCGAGCTGACGACCGCCATTCACTATGTTTTCAACACCCCCGATGACCGGCTGGTGTGGGATGTTGGCCATCAATGCTATCCGCACAAGATCATCACCGGGCGCCGCGACCGCATCCGCACGTTGCGCACCGGCGGCGGGCTGAGTGGGTTCACCAAGCGCAGCGAAAGCGAATATGACCCGTTTGGCGCGGCGCATTCTTCAACGTCGATTTCGGCGGCGCTTGGCTTTGCGGTCGCCAACAAGCTCTCGGGTAAGCCGGGCAAGGGCATCGCCGTGATCGGCGACGGGTCGATGTCGGCGGGCATGGCCTATGAAGCGATGAACAACGCCGAACAGGCGGGTAACCGGCTGGTCGTGATTCTGAACGACAATGATATGTCGATTGCGCCGCCGGTGGGCGGGCTGTCGGCCTATCTCTCGCGTATCGTGTCGAGCCGCGAGTTTTTGGGCCTGCGCGATCTCGCCAAGAAATTTGCCAAGCGGTTGCCGCGCCCGATTGCCGAAGGGTTGAAAAAGACCGACGAATTCGCCCGCGGCATGGCAATGGGCGGGACGTTGTTCGAAGAATTGGGCTTTTATTACGTCGGGCCGATTGACGGCCACAACCTCGACCAATTGATTCCCGTGCTCGAAAATGTGCGCGATGCCGAGGAGGGTCCGATTCTGGTCCATGTCGTGACCGTCAAGGGCAAGGGCTATGCCCCGGCCGAGGCGGCGGCCGACAAATATCACGGCGTTCAGAAGTTTGATGTGATTACGGGCGCACAAGTAAAGGCGCCACCGGGACCGCCCGCCTATCAAAATGTGTTCGGCGACGCGCTGATCAAGGAAGCGCAGCGTGACCCGACCATCTGCGCGATTACCGCCGCAATGCCATCGGGCACCGGGGTCGACCGCTTTGCCAAGGCGTTTCCGGACCGCAGTTTCGACGTCGGTATTGCCGAACAACATGCCGTCACCTTTGCCGCCGGGCTCGCGGCGCAGGGGATGCGACCGTTTTGTGCGATTTATTCGACCTTCCTCCAGCGCGCCTATGACCAGGTCGTGCACGATGTGTGTATCCAGAATTTGCCGGTGCGGTTCGCGATTGACCGCGCGGGCCTTGTCGGCGCCGATGGGTCCACGCATGCCGGCTCGTTCGACATAACCTATCTGGCGACTTTGCCGAATATGGTGGTGATGGCCGCCGCGGATGAGGCCGAGCTGGTCCACATGACGCACACCGCCGCGCTGCACGATACGGGGCCGATCGCGGTGCGCTATCCGCGCGGCAATGGCACCGGCATTGCGCTACCCGACGTGCCGCAGCGGTTGGAAATCGGCAAGGGCCGCATTGTGCGCACCGGCAACAAGGTTGCGATTCTCTCGCTCGGCACCCGGCTGGCAGAGGCGTTGAAGGCGGCCGATTCGCTTGATGCCAAGGGGCTGTCAACGACGGTTGCCGATCTGCGTTTTGCCAAGCCGCTTGACGAAGACATGATCCGCAAGCTGCTGACCACGCATGAAGTCGCGATCACGATTGAGGAAGGGTCGGTCGGCGGGCTGGGCGCGCATGTGCTGACATTTGCGAGCGACAGCGGGTTGATTGATGCCGGGCTTAAACTGCGCACGCTGCGGCTGCCCGATCGTTTTCAGGATCAGGACAAGCCGGAGAAGCAATATGCCGAGGCCGGGCTCGACGCGACCGCGATTGTCGAGTCAGTGCTAAAAGCGTTGCGCTGGAACGAAGACGCGGTCGCGGGGGAAGCGCGGGCGTGACGCGGACGGGGCGGGGATTGTGGCACGCGGCGAGTGTCGCGGCGTTTGCCCTGTGGTCCGCCTCGGCGGCGGCGGCACGGGGCGATACCGGCCTTGCGCTGGAGATTATTGTCACCAATGTCCGCGCAACTTCGGGCAAAGTGCATCTGGATCTTTGTCGTGAGAGCGAATTCCTGAAGAAATGCGCGATTTCGGCGGACGCGCAGGCGGTGCGCGGCACCACCATCATCAAGCTCGCCAATATCGAACCCGGCGATTATGCGGTTCAGGCCACCTATGACGAAAATGACAATGGCAAGGTGGACCGTGGCCTGTTCGGTATTCCGAAAGAGGGTGTTGGCTTTTCGAACGACGCGCCGATCCGGCTGGGGCCGCCAAAATGGAAGGATGCCGTATTTACCGTTAACACCGACAAGTCGGTTGCGCTGCGGCTGCGCTATTTCATGGGCGGGGACGACAAACCCTGACTGAGGCAGCGGCCCGGATCATTCACCGGATCGTCGCGCACGCCGTGCAGCGGCCATGGGCGCTGCTGTGCGCGCTTCTACTGTTGACGGTGACAGCGGCATGGTTTGCCGCGTCGCATTTTGCGATGACAACCAACACCCAGGCGCTGATTTCGCCCAAAGTCGCGTGGCGCGTGAACGAGGCTGAACTGAACACCGCTTTTCCGCAATTGACCGAGACGACGCTGATTGTGATCGACGGGCGCACGCCCGAGTTGGCGGAGCTGGCGGCGGCGCGGCTCGCTGAGCGGCTGGCGGCGGACACCGCGCGGTTCCGGGCGGTCAAGCGGCCCGATGGCGGGCCGTGGTTGGCGCAGCACGGCGTGTTGTTCGGGACGGTTGCGCAAGTGCAATCGACGACACAGTCGCTGATTGCGGCACAACCGTTGCTCGGCCCGCTGGCGGCTGACCCGTCGCTGCGCGGGATTGCGGGCGCTTTGGGCACGATCTTGACGGGCGTGGAAAATGGATCGGCGAAACTCGCCGATATCGACCGGCCAATGGCGTCGCTTGACGATGCGCTGACCAGGGTATTGGCGGGGCGCCCGGCGTATTTTTCTTGGACCGCGCTGTTCGCGGCAAAAGGCGGGCAATTGCCCCCGACCCGCCGGTCGATCCTTGCGCGGCCAGTGCTCGATTTCGGGGCGCTCAAGCCGGGGGACAAGGCGGTTGCCGCTATCCATGCCGCAGCGCGCGCGGCGCAGCTTGATGCGGCCCACGGGGTGCGGGTGGCCGTGACCGGCGATGTGCCGCTGAATGATGAGGAGTTTTCCTCGCTTGAGGAAAATATCGGGCTTGTCGCAATCATTATGGCGCTGGCGATGCTGGTGACGCTCTGGTTCGCGGTGCGTTCGGCCAAGATTTTGGCGGCGATTGTCGTGACCATCATCGCCGGGTTGGTGATGGCAACCGCGATCGGGCTGGCTGCGGTTGGCACGCTCAATCTTATCTCGGTGGCGTTCATCCCGCTGTTCGTCGGGCTGGGCGTTGATTTCGGCATACAGATTGCGGTGCGGTTCAACGATGAGCGGCACCGGGGCGCGGCGACTGGCCAGGCGCTTGAAAATGCGGCCGCCGCACTTGGTGCGCCGCTGGCGCTGGCGGCGGGTGCCGTGTTTTTGGGGTTTGGCGCGTTTTTGCCGACCGATTATGTCGGCATATCGGAACTGGGGATTATCGCGGGGCTCGGCATGGTCGTGGCGTTGGCGCTGTCGGTGACGCTGCTCCCCGCGCTCCTCGTGCTGATGGCACCGGGCAGCCCCGCGCAAGAGGTGGGCTTTGCGCAGGCAGCGCCCATCGATCGCTGGCTGGCGCGGCATCGGCGGTCGGTGCTGTGGGCATTTGCGCTGTCGATGCTGGGCAGTATCGCGCTGCTCCCGCTGGTGCAGTTTGATTTCAACCCGCTCCACCTGCGCAATCCGCAGGGGCCCGCGATGCGCGCGCTTGCGGACCTGATGCGCGATCCGCTGCGCACGCCCAATACGATTGCGGTGGTCGCGCCGAATGCGGATGCGGCGCGTGCGCTGGTCCGCCGGGTCGGCACGCTCCCCGAAGTGGCGCAGGCGGTGTCGATCGACAGCTATATCCCGGACCATCAGGATGAAAAGCTGGCGCTGGTGCAGGATGCGGCGTTGTTGCTCGACCTGACGCTGAACCCGTTCGATGTCGCGCCGCCGCCCGTCGATGCGGCGGTTGTCGCAGCACTTGCCGCGACGCGCGACCAATTGGCGCGGGTGGCAGCAGCGCAAACCGGACCGGCGGCGGCGCACGCAAAGGCGCTGGCGGCGACGCTGGGGCGGCTGGCGACGGCGACGCCTGCGGTGCGGGCGCGCGCGGCGGCGGTGCTGATCCCCCCGCTCATCGTGATGCTCGATCAAACGCGCGCGGTGCTCCAGGCGGGGGAAGTAACGCGCGAGACACTGCCGCCCGACATTGCCGATGACTGGATCGCCAAGGACGGCAAGGCGCGCGTGCAGATTTTCCCGCGCGGCGACAGCAATGACAACCGCGTGCTGCGCCGCTTTACCGCTGCCGTTGCAAAGGTCGCGCCCGCCGCCACCGGCCTGCCTGTCGCGACGCAGGAAGCGGCGCGGACGGTCGCCTGGGCGTTTGTGCAGGCCGGGGCGATTGCGCTGGCGCTGG
>PNLG01000274.1 GCA_013822915.1 Sphingomonas sp.
GCGATAGGGCGCCTTGCCAAAGCGCGCGCGATACTTGGTCGCATATTGGCGGTAAAGCCCGTCGGACACGCTGGCGAACCATGCTCCTTGCAGCGCAGGCGATGCCGCGAGCGCACTTTCGGTATTCCACAGGTCGGTGCCAAGCACTTGCGCGGTTGGCCCGCCGCTGCGCCGGATGATCGGGATCGCGGTTGCGCTGGTCGCGCCCGAATCAGCGATCAGCACCGCCTGATAGGGCGATGCACGCCCCAGCCGGGTGATCGCTGCGGTCAGCGCGCCCGCCTGACGGCCATAGGCCTGAAGGCTGACCACCTGCCCGCCATTTTCCTCCACCGCGCGGAGCAGCGCCGTCGATGCGCGGTCGCCATACAGGCCGTTGGGCACCAGCCCGGCAAAGTCGCGCACCCCCTTTGACGCGGCATATTGCACCACGCGCGCGATGGATTGGGCGGGCGCATAACCCATCACAAAGGTGCCGCCGCCTGCGACGCCACTGTCGTTGGAAAAGCTGATCACGGGCACGCCCGCCCGCTGGGCAATGGGCGACACGGCGCGCGCATCCTCGGCCAGCAACGGCCCCAGGATCAGGCGGTTACCATCGGCCAGCGCCTTTTGCGCCGCAGCCGCTGCGCCAAGATTGGTGTCATAGCTCGTCACCCGGATCTGTTCGTTCCGCGTGTCGAGGATTGCTAGCTGAGTCGCGTTGGCAATGCTTTGTCCGACCCCCGCATTGGCACCGGTCAGCGGCACCAGCAGCGCGACCCGCTGACGCGCGACGTCCTGCGGGATACCGCTGTCGACGCGCGGCGGCGCGACCGGGCGGGCGACGACGGGGGGTGGCGCGTCGACCGGCGCGGGCACGCCGCGCGGCACCACCGTCTGACACGCGGCGAGCATCAGGCCGAGCCCCATGCCAAGCGCCGTGCGAGCACCATGACCGATGCGTATCATTGCGCTTTGCGATCGTGCTGCTGTGTGTGCCATGATCTTTCCCTATGCACGCCGATCCCCTGACCAACGCGCTCGCCCCCGGTCTCTATATCGTCGCGACGCCAATCGGCAATCTTGGTGATTTGTCGCCACGCGCCGCCGACATCTTGACGCGCGCCAATCTAATCGCGGTCGAAGACAGCCGCGTGACGGCGCGGTTGCTCCACCATATCGGGGTCAAGCGGCCGATGCAGCCCTATCATGATCATAATGCGGAGGCTGTGCGCCCCGGCCTGATCGCGCGGATGGCGCATGAGGCAATCGCGCTGGTCAGCGATGCGGGCACGCCACTTATTTCCGATCCGGGCTACAAGCTGGTGCGCGATGCGCGCGCGGCCGGGCACCCGGTCGTGACGATACCGGGGCCGTGCGCGGCGGTGGCGGCGCTGACGCTGGCGGGGCTGCCGACCGACCGGTTTTTGTTCATGGGCTTTCTGCCTGCCAAAGCAGGCGCGCGCGCTGCGACCATTGCGGAGGTGGCGGCCGTGCGCGCGACTTTGATCTTTTACGAAAGCGGGCCACGGCTTGGCGCCAGTCTTGCCGAGCTGGCCGAAGGGCTGGGGGACCGCGAAGCAGCGGTCACCCGCGAAATCACCAAGCATTTCGAGGAAGCGGTTGGCGGCACCCTCTCCACCCTTGCCGCGCGCTATGCCGATGCGCCACCCAAGGGCGAGATCGTGATTGTCGTCGCCCCGCCGGGCGAGGCAGCACCCGCCACCGCGGCTGATGCCGATGCAGCACTTGCCGAGGCACTGACCCGCCTGTCGACGGGCCAAGCGGCAAGCGAAGTCGCGCGCGCGCTTGGCCTTGACCGCAAGGCGCTTTATGCGCGCGCGCTGGCCCTGAAAGGATGAGGTCCGACCGCCAGGCCGCCGAGGCGCGCGGGCGCGAGGGCGAGACGCTGGCGGCGGCACATCTGCGCGCGAAGGGCTGGACAATCCTGGCCGAACGGGTGCGCACCAAGGTTGGCGAGGTTGATCTGGTGGCGCAGCGCCCCGGCCTGATCGCCTTTGTTGAGGTGAAAGTACGCGCCAACGCCGCCGAACTCGATTTTGCGATAGATGAGCGGCGTCTGGCGCGGGTTGCCGCCGCCGCCAATCTGCTGGCGGCTACCTATGCGAGCGGTGGCGAGGATATTCGCATCGACGTCATCCTGATCGCGCCGGGTGCGCCCTTGCGCCATATCGAACATGCGTGGATCGGGTGACTTCGCCGGGGGACGGGGAGTTTTGATCCGGTTTCAGTTACGCTGAAACAGTGGCGGCACCGGCCCGCTCCCCCTCCCGGCCACCCACAGCGTATCCTGAATGGGTGGCCGGGAGGGGGAGTAACGGGCAGGTCATGCCCCCGGCATGACCTGAACAGCGCGGGGCGCTGTTCACCCGATACTGGCCGGTGCGGCTTCCACGTCAGTCGAACAAGCCCTAAGAGAACGCCATCGCCAGACCGAAAGGGTGCGTCATGCTTACCGTTGCTGTCCAGATGGACCCCCTCGCCTCGATCAACATCGCGGGCGATTCGACCTTTGCGCTGATGCTGTCAGCGCAGGCGCGCGGCCACCGGCTGTTCCATTATCTTGCCGAAGACCTCAACTATTCGGCCGGGCGCGTCTGGGCAAAGGCACACCCCGTCACCGTGCAGCGCGTGGTGGGCGATCATTACCGCGCGGGCGATCCGGTAGCGCTTGATCTGGGCGCCGACGCAGATGTCGTGCTGATGCGGCAAGACCCGCCATTCGACCTTGGCTATATCACCGCGACCCATTTGCTGGAGCGGATTGCCGACCGCACGCTGATCGTCAACGATCCGGCGCAGGTGCGCAACGCGCCCGAAAAAATGTTCGTGCTCGACTATGCGCGCTTCATGCCCCCCACGCTTGTCACCCGCAGCCTGGACGAAGCGCGCGCGTTCCTGCGCGAGCATGGCGACATCGTCATCAAACCGCTGCACGGCAATGGCGGCAAGGCGATTTTCCGCATCAGCGGTGATGGCTCCAATTTGTCCGCGCTGATCGAAGTGTTCAACGGCATGTGGCGCGAACCGCATATGGTGCAGGCCTTTCTCCCCGATGTGGCCAAGGGCGACAAGCGGATCGTGCTGGTCGACGGCGTTGTGGCCGGTGCGATCAACCGCTTGCCGGGCGAAGGCGAAATCCGCAGCAATCTGGCGGTCGGCGGCTCGGCGGAAAAGACGGTGCTGACGGCGGCGGAGTACGAGATTTGCGCAGCGCTTGGCCCCGAGCTGAAACGGCGCGGGCTGTTGTTTGTCGGCATTGACGTGATCGGCGGCAAATGGCTGACCGAGATCAACGTGACGTCGCCCACTGGCATCGTCGCAATTGAGCGGTTCGACGGCACCGATGTCGCCGCGATGATCTGGGACGCGATTGAGGGAAAGGTTGCGGCGCGCAGCGAATGAGGCTATCCCATCCGTAGCGTTTGCTACAGGAGCAGGATTCCATGACCACGTCACCCGACCTCGCGCCGCTCAGCATCATCAAGGCGATGACCGACGCCATGGCGATCAAGGATTATGACGCGGCGCTGCCGTGGTTCACCGACGATTGCGAATATACCAACATGCCAATGGGCAGCGTGACCGGCCCGGCGGGCGTGCGCCAAGTGCTGGAGCCGTTTTTTGCGCCGACAAGCGCGAATGAATTCATTGTCCTGCGCTCGGCAGTGCAGGGCGACATCGTGTTCACCGAACGGCTCGACCGGCATCTGATCGACACCGGCTGGGTCGAATTGCCAGTGACCGGCGTGTTCGAGATTCGCGACGGCAAGATCGCGGTGTGGCGCGACTATTTCGACCTTGGCACGATCGTGCGGCAATGGCCCGCGCTGGCCGCGCTAGCAGGGTAAGCCCGCCCCGCGTTACGCCCGCGGGTGCGCATTCCGATACACATCGAGTAGGTGGGCGGCGTCCACCTGCGTATAGATTTGCGTCGAGCTTAGACTCGCATGGCCGAGCAGCTCCTGCAACGACCGCAAATCTGCGCCCCGACCCAGCAGGTGCGTCGCGAAAGAATGGCGCAGCGCGTGCGGGGTGGTGCGCTCGCCCAGTCCCAGCCGCGCCCGCGCCGCGCGCACCGACCGGCGGATGATTGCCGGGCTCAGCGGCCCGCCCTTTGCCCCGCGAAACAGCGCCGCGCCGCGATCCAGCGGCCAGGGGGAGAGCCGCACATAGTCTTCAATCGCCGCGCGCACCTGCGGGAGGAGCGGCACGATCCGCGTCTTGGCGCGCTTGCCGGTGACGCTCATCGCAGCACCCAGCGGCAGCACCGCGCCCGTCAGCCCGACCGCCTCCCCAATCCGCAGGCCCGCGCCATAGAGCAGCAACAGCACTGCCAGATCGCGCGCCGCGATCCATGGCTCGGCGGCATCCTCCGCCACCTCCTCGGCCAGCGCCACGGCTTCGTCGGGGGAGACCGGGCGCGGCACCCCCTTTTTGACCCGCGGGCCCCGCATCGCCGGCGCCGACGCGCCGACGAAAGCAAGGAAGCCGCGTACCGCCGATAATTCGCGCGCCGCCGACGCATTGCCCAGCCCCTCAGCCCGGCGCATCGCGAGATAGGCCCGCAAATCGGCCTTGGTCAGCCGCGCAAGCGCCGCCGCATCCACCGCCCCGCCCCAATGCGCTTGGAGGAACGCGATCAGCCGCTCGGCACTTGCCTGATACGCGCGCACCGTATGCGGCGAACGGCGACGGTCGCGGGACAGGTGAGCGGCGAAGGCAGCGGGGAGGGTCATCGCCGCCAGGTTTGCCGCGCCGCTGCGCCGCGCCGCCGGATCACAACGGCCCCGTCGCGCGCTTGAAATAATGAAAGGGCAGCCATGTCGAGACATAGCGCCACCCCTGCGCCTGCATCTCGCGCGGCAAATTATAGGACAGCCCGAACGAGCGCCGATACTCCCAAAATTGCGATGTTGGGCGGAACACTAGCGTCAGCGCGCCGGTGCGGATCAGCTCGTGGCCCTTGCGGCCTTCGTCCCGCAACATACTCATTTCATTGAAGGCTGTCGCGCCCTTGCGAATGATGTCTTCGCCCATTTCGTCACCAATGTCGCCCGCGACATCCTCTGTCGTTTCACCGGGACGGAAACGCTGTTGCGCTGCCTGTTTCGACATGCCCAGCGTCTCGCCAATCTCGCTCCAGCTCAGCCCGGCCCGACGCGCGGCATCGATCCAACGGTGTAAATTGACCCGCGCCTCGTCCGAGACCAGGTGCGCAACCCCGATCGCCTCGGCGAATCCGGTATGCGTCTCGCCGGTAAAGGGCGGGGTGCGGCCTGCGGCCCAGTCGAACACGATCGCCGCTGTCTTTTCCCGCAACACTTGTTCTTCGGCAATTTCCATGATCTTCTCCGTCAATTGAATCCTGACGAATCGTCAGTATAAAGTTGACGCCCTGTCGTCAAGGATAAATTGACAAACCCCTCACCCGATCACCTGCCCCGTCTTTGCCCAATCGGCCAGAAACCCCTCAATCCCCTTGTCGGTGAGCGGGTGTTTGACCAGCTGACGGATGACGGCGGGGGGCGCGGTCATCACATCGGCGCCGATGCGCGCGGATTCCAGAATATGAACCGGGTGGCGCACGCTCGCGACCAGGATTTCGGTGTCATAGGCGTAATTGTCGTAGATCAGCCGGATGTCGCGGATCAGCTCCATCCCGTCGAACCCGACATCGTCGTGCCGCCCGACAAACGGCGAAATGAAAGTCGCCCCCGCCTTTGCCGCGAGCAGCGCCTGATTGGCGGAAAAGCACAAAGTCACATTCACCATTGTGCCATCATCGGTCAGCGCCTTGCACGTTTTCAGCCCGTCGATGGTCAGCGGCACTTTGACGGCGATATTGTCGGCGATTTTGCGGACAATCTCGGCCTCGCGCATCATGCCCGCATGGTCGAGTGCCACGACTTCGGCCGACACTGGCCCATCGACGATCCCGCAGATTTCGGCCACCACTTCCAGGAAATTGCGCCCCGATTTCGCGATCAGCGACGGGTTGGTAGTGACGCCGTCGACCAGCCCCGAATCGGCCAGATCGCGGATTTCGGTGGTGTCAGCGGTATCGACAAAGAATTTCATGGTGGCAGCTCCCCGAACAAGGCTTGGCGCCCCGCCTAACCCAATTGGCGCAGGCGCGAAAGCTTGCGCTTGCGGCATGGAGCGTCGATTTAGGCGCGATGTCCCGCGCGCGCGTCATCCTCCTCAATTCAGCGCTTGGCCCGCTTGATTACCGGGTGCCGTCGGGCATGGCAGTGGCGCCGGGCGCGATTGTCGTCGCGCCACTTGGACCGCGCCAGTTGATGGGGGTGGTGTGGGAGGAGGATCGGCTGCCCGCTGAACCCGTGGGCGATAACCGGCTCCGCAATCTGATCGCGGTTGCCGATGCGCCGCCGATTGCCGCGCCGCTGCGCCGATTGATCGAATGGACCGCCGATTATTATCTCAGCCCGATTGCAGGCGTGCTGCGGATGGCAATGCCATCGAGCGCGGCGCTGGCAGGCGCGCGCACCGTCACCGAATATCGGCTGACGGGGGTGGTGCCGGATCGCCTGTCGCCGCAGCGGGCGCAGGCGCTGGAGCGGTTGGGCGCCCAGGAACAAGAGCGCCAAGGTTTGGTGCGCGAGCTGGCGCTGGCGGCGGGCGTGTCGGACGCGGTGATTCGCGGGCTGGTGAATACCGGCGCGCTGGAGGCAGTGGCGGTGGCGATCGATTCGCCCTTTCCCCGCCCCGACCCCGATCACCACCAGCCCGCGCTGTCCGCCGCGCAAGCCGCCGCCGCGCGCCAGTTTACCGATGCTGTGACCGCGCACGCCTTTGCGCCGATGCTGCTCGACGGGGTGACCGGATCGGGCAAAACCGAAGTTTATTTCGAGGCGATTGCGCAAAGCGTCCGCGCGGGGCGACAAAGCCTGGTCCTCCTCCCCGAAATTGCGCTGACCGAACCGTTCTTGAGGCGGTTCGCTGCCCGCTTTGGCTGCGCGCCCGTCGCCTGGCATTCGGACCTGCGCCAGTCGCAGCGCCGCCGGGCGTGGCGCGCGGTCGCCAGCGGCGAGGCATTGGTGACGGTCGGCGCGCGGTCGTCGCTGTTCCTGCCCTATGCAAAGCTTGGACTGATCATTGTCGATGAGGCGCATGAGACAAGCTTCAAGCAGGAGGAAGGCGTGCATTACCACGCCCGCGACGTGGCCGTGATGCGCGCCAAGTTTGAGGAAACGCCGGTCATCCTCGCCAGCGCCACCCCCGCCATCGAAACGCGCCAGCAAGTGGCGGCGGGCCGCTATGCCGAGGTGAAGCTGCCCGGTCGCTATGGCGCCGCACAATTGCCGACGATCGAGGCAATCGACCTGATCGCCCATCCGCCGATGCGCGGGCGCTGGATCGCGCCCAAGCTGGTAACCGCGATTGACGCGACACTGGCGCGGCGCGAACAAGTGCTGCTGTTCCTCAATCGGCGCGGCTATGCCCCGCTGACGCTGTGCCGGACGTGCGGGCTGCGTTTTCAATGCCCCAATTGCACGGCATGGATGGTCGAGCACCGGCTGGTCGCGCGGCTCGCCTGCCACCATTGCGGCCATATCGAGCGGGTGCCGGAAAAATGCCCCGAATGCGGCGGCGAGGACAGTCTGGTCCCCTGTGGCCCCGGCGTGGAGCGGATTGCGGACGAGGCAGCACTCCTCTGGCCCGACGCCAAGCGCGCCGTCGTTACCAGCGACACCATCTGGTCCCCTGCCAAGGCCGCCGAGTTCGTCGCGCGGATGGAGGCGCACGACATCGACATCGTCATCGGCACGCAATTGGTGACCAAGGGCTATCACTTCCCCAATCTGACGCTGGTTGGCGTGATCGACGCCGATCTCGCGCTGCAAGGGGGCGATTTGCGCGCGGGCGAAAAGACGTTCCAACAAATCAGCCAGGTCGCCGGGCGCGCCGGGCGCGGGGCGAAGCCGGGCCATGTTTACATCCAGACGCACGATCCCGCCGCCAGCGTGATGCGCGCGCTCATCACCGGAGACACCGAAGCGTTTTACACCGCCGAAACCGAGGCGCGGCGCGAAGCGGGGGCCCCGCCCTTTGGCCGCTATGCCGCGATCATCGTGTCGAGCGAGGACAAGGCCGCTGCCGATACGACCGCGCGCGCGATCAAACATGCAGCGCCGGAGCATGAGGCGATGCAGGTTTACGGCCCCGCCCCGGCCCCGCTGGCGATGCTGCGCGGGCGGCACCGGTTTCGCCTGCTGGTGCATGCGCGCCGATCATTCGATGTGCAGCACGTGATTCGCGACTGGCTGAACAGTGTCGCATGGCCCGCCAAGGTGCGCGTCGCGGTCGATGTTGATCCCTATAGCTTTGTGTGAGCGATGGCGGCTATGCCCCCGATCCGCGACGTGGCGGAGCGACGATGATGTTGATGCGGCTGATGATGTT
>PNLG01000248.1 GCA_013822915.1 Sphingomonas sp.
GCCGGGTCGGTTGAATCGGTGAGGTAGCAAGTCATCAGCGGCGTAAAGCGCGCGCCCGGCGACAGCGCCCCCACAATGCGCGCGCGATACGCCGCGGCCTCGGCGACACCAGTGATGGGCGGCGACAAATTGGGCATCACGATCGCGCGCGCGAATTGCCGCGCGGTATAACCCACGACTGCCGCGAGCACCGGCCCATCGCGCAAGTGAACATGCCAGTCATCGGGGCGGCGGATCGAGAGTCGGTCGGCCAAAGATGCGCGGGGGGCTTGGGATTCCATGATCCCCGTCCTAGCTATCAGTGATGAGCGATGCCACCCCCCCGACGATGCTTGCCGATCGTGCCGTGCTGCGGATCAGCGGCGATGATCCGCGCGGTTTTCTGCAAGGGCTGGTGACCCAAGACCTCGCGGAGGTCACGGCGGGGCAGCCGCAATGGTCGGCGCTGCTGACGCCACAGGGTAAAGTGCTTTTCGATTTCCTACTCTGGGCGGAGGACGATGCGGTGCTGATCGACTGCGAGGCGTCGCAGGCAGCAGCACTTGGCCGACGGCTGGCGCTGTATCGGCTGCGGCGGGCAATCACGATTGAGCCGGTGGCACTCGCCGTTCACTGGTCGCAAAACGCGAGCGACGGCGTAGCCGATCCGCGCCTGAGCGCGCTTGGGCGACGCTGGATCGGTGCGGCGAGCCAGGGCGACGCCGCCCCGTGGTGGCACGCGCACCGGCTGTCGCTGGGGGTAATCGAGGGGGTGGCCGAACTCCGCAGCGGCGAGACTTTGTGGCTGGAGGCCAATGCCCGCGAGCTGAACGGGGTCAGCTTTACCAAAGGCTGCTATGTCGGGCAGGAAAATACAGCGCGCATGCACCACCGCGCCAAGGTGAACCGCCGCCTGGTCGTCGCGCCACTTGGCGATGCGGGGGAACGGACGCGGGTCACTTACCCGGACCTTGCCTTGATGGTCGAACTGCGCCGGGTCGAGGCATTGGGCGATGCTTTACACCCCGCGTGGCTGGTCGCCGCGCTAACGGGTGAGCCCGGCGCGGCGGACTGACGCGATCCGGGGCACGCCATCGACCCGCTCGACACCCTCAAGAGCCGTGACACTCCGCATCCGTGGGTATCGATCACGATCGCGGGGATCATAGAGAAAGCTAGTTAAAACAAAAGGGAGGCCGACTTGCGCCGACCTCCCCGCTATTGTGTTTGAGCTTAGGCTTAGTTGCCCGAACCCGGACCATAGGTGATTTCCACGCGACGGTTCTGGACTTCACGGACACCGTCCGCGGTCTGAACGCGCAGCTTGCTGGGGTCTTCACCAAAGGCCTGCGTGGTCATCACACCCTCAGGGATCGAACGCGAACCCATATAGGCCTTGACCGCATCCGCGCGACGCTGCGACAGCCCGACGTTATACTTCGGGTTACCCGAACGGTCGGCAAAACCGGCCAGCATGACCTGCGCATTGCCGCAATTCTGATAGGCCGCAACCGCATTGTCGAGGATCGACGCTGCTTCCGGCGTGATGTCCGACTTGTTGTGGTCGAAGAACACGATGAACGGCCCCGGCGAACACACGGCGGCCGGTGGTGGCGGCGGCGGTGCCACTGGCTCCGGCGGCGGCGGGGGCGGCGGGGGTGGCGGCGGCGGAGGCGGCGGCGGCGGTGCTGCCGGTTCACCGAAGCTGTAGCTCAGACCGCCGAGCAGGCTGTGCGACCGGAACGTCCCGCTGAAATTGCGACCGCGAATGTCGACAAACCGTGCATCGGGCGCCGTGAAAAAGCGATACTTGACCGAGATGTCCAGATTCTTCGCAATCGGGGCACGCACACCGGCGAGACCCTGATACGCAAAGCGCGTATCCGAATCGTTCAGAAATGCACCGTTCGCATTAAGCGCGTATTGCGAGGCCTGAACACGGGCAATACCGACGCCGCCGCCGACAAAGCCCTGCACCTTGTCTTCATCACCGAAATCGATCAAGCCGTTAACCATGAAGCTGAGCGCGCGGGTCGAACCGGGCACGCCAGTGTAAAGGCCGGCAGGCAAACTGCCTAGCGTTCCGTTTGGCTGGAACGCGGGGGTTGCATTGGCGTTGGCAGTATAGTTACGAACTGACGAGCGCTTGTAGGCAACTTCGGTTTCGACGCGGAAAACACCAAAATCATAGCCGATATTACCCGAAACATCATACCCATATTCATGGGAAACGCGCGCCGCGCTGCGCTGCGTGCCGATATCATAATTGATCTGTTCGACAATCGTGCCACCGCCATCGATCCCGACATACCATGCTTTGTCGCGCGCAAGAGCAGGCGTGGCTATGATCGTGGAGGCAAGTGCCAATGAAACGGCGACCTTCCGCATCGTAATCCCCTTTGTTAAGCGTCATGAAAGACAGCTTATCCTCCCTAACTAAAGCCGCGTTGGCGCGCAAGCAGGCAAATACCGGCTTATGTGGCGCTTTCGCCACACCTCGACATCGTTTCAACTTGCGACCAAGCCATGCGCGCGCATCGCATTGAGAATGAGGTCAAGTGTCGCGCGCGCTTGCGTGTCAATCACCGCGCCATCGGCAGGTGACGCGATCGGCGGCTGCTGCGCGGCGACCACTTGTGCGCCGCCGATGACGAGCGCCCCGCCCCGGAGCGCGCCGATCCGCCACGCACCGCCGTCATAGCGAATCGGCTGATCGTCAGCCAAGCTCCAGGCCTGCATCCCCTCATGGGGCGCGATGAACCGCCAGCCGCCACTCGTCCACCCGGCAAGCGCGCCCGCATGGCCCGCCCAAGCGTCGCTGGGTGCTGATCCCACGATCCAGCAACCGCCAAGCGTCGGCGTGTCGGGGGGCGCATTGCGCCCGACGTCCGCCACGACCGGCTGCACGGCGAGGTCGAGCCGCGCAAGCGCTTCATTATGGAACATCTCCTTTTGTGCCTGGCCCGGCTGGAGCAGCGGCAGCGCGAGCCGCGCGGTAGCATCATCGATCATGCTCAATCTCCTGCGAATATTAGAGAATTCGGGTGGGAGCCGATACGGCGTGCGTGCCGCGCTGACGCAGCGCAACGGGGGCGGGCGCGCCGATTGCAAGCGTGAATTCGGGGGCGGCCACTTCGGCCCGACTGCCATCGGCGAAGTCGATCAGATAGGCCTCGGCTTCCTCGCCCAGCGGCACGTCGCGACCATCGATCCACGCCCAGCCCATCCGGCTGCGCCTCACCCAGCGTAGCACCCCAGCGTCGCCGAACCGGACATGCACCGGCGGCGGCGGCGCGACCGATACGCCCCTCACCACGCCATCGGCGCGCACCGGCCCGTCGCTGTCGCCGATCCCGGCGGCCATGACGGCGATGGCGTGGTTCATCGCCGATGACGGCACGTCGATCGCCGCCAGCGCCTCGGCCTCGATCAGCACAAAGCGCGCGCCCACGGCCTGCGCGCCTGCTGCCGCTTCGGTGCCAAAGCGGCCGCGCCACAGGCCCGACAGCCGCCAGCGCGTCCCGCCCAGTGGCTCGGCGCGCGCAAATTGCATCAACTCATCGCCGACCAGCGCGAGATTGCCCCCCCGATCAAGCGCCACATCATCGGCATCCGCCAGCGCCATGGCTTCGTGCGCCAGCTCGACCTCGAAACTGCTCGCAACGTCGCGCAGCGCGCTCCCGGTGGCGCGCGGTGTGGTCACCAGCCAGCCGATCGTCGCGGGCAGCGCGGTCGACCCGGCGCTCACCCACTGCGCGCCATCATCAAGCGAATAGAGCAACGCTGCCCGCCGCCAGCCGGGCGCGGTGCCAGCGGCGGCGACATGCACGCGCGGCATGGTGCGCGCGGTGCCGTCAACCGGCGGTAATTCAAATACATGGATCAGCGTGGCGCCCGCTGCGACATCGGGGGATGCCAGCACCCGGCCCGAACTCGCCGCCGCCGACCCGACGACACCTCCCAGCCGGACCAGATCGAGGGTTAGGACCATTGCCTCCAGCGACCAGCCCGCCACCCGCCATGCGCCGCTCTCTCCGGTGATCGTCACCACAGCACCGGGCGCAAGGTCGAGCGTCTCCCAGCCCAGCGCGACCTGACGCTGTTCGCGCGCGGCCTCTGCCCGCAGCAGCGCAGTCGCGGCCAGCGCCTTGGCCGCCCCCGCCTCGATCGCGGCGGCAGCCTCAATCCGGGTGCTGCGATACCCGGCACCGGGGCGGCGCGCGCGTTGAAGCCCGATCTGGTAATCGCGCGCGGGGTCATAATGGGCAAGCGTGATGGTTTGCGGCACGGTTTCGATTGCCGCAAGCTTGCGCGCGCGCCGGATACCCGGCCGGTCGGCCCCGGCGCCCGCATCGTCAATCACCCGGTCAGGCGTCGCGTCAACCCGCAAGGCCAACGTCCCGCCAACGGGTGCAAACCACGCCCCGCCCATCTCCGCCAGGCTGTTCAGCACCCCGCGCGCGCTGTCACCAAAGGTGGAGAAGCCCGGCAGCGCCTCGCCAATCCCCGCGCCTGCCACCAACCCCTCGCCCAGCACCTCGGCAATCGTGCCAATCGCGACCGGCGCCTCATCGGCGATCACTTCGAAGGTGAGCGAGGGGATGCGATTGCCGAACTCGCCCAGCGGCAAATTCTCAAACACCACATAGGCCATCCCGCGATGCGCGGGCGCCATCGCCCCCTCTGCCGCCGCGATCAGCGGGTCGGCCGCCTGCCCCTCGTCCCCCTGATGCAGGCGAAAGCTGGTCATCACCTTGAAATCACCCTCGGCCCCGCGCAACAAATTGCCATCGGCCCAAATCCGCCCCACTCGTGCGACCCGCCGCGCCGAGAGCAGCACAGCAAAGGATGCGGCGTAGCTATAGTCATTGGCGCCCGGCTGCCCCTTGCCATTGCTGCGGCTGGAGCGGCTTTCGATCAGGTCGGTGGACCAGATCACGGTGCCCGCGACCCGCATCGTCCCGAAAATCTTTGGGATCTGGCTGCCATAGGAGGAGGTTTGCACCGACAGGTCAGAAAGGCGCGGCCCCTCACGATTGGGGCCTTTGAGCAACTGGCCGTCAATCGCCTGCCCCGCAATCGCGCCAATCGCGCCGCCAATCGGTCCGCCAAACACTGTGCCCACCACGGTCAACAGCAATGTCGCCATCAATCTTCTCCCGCTTGCCGCCAGCGGCCCAGCACGCGCCAGGGCACTGGCCCCGGCCGTTCGACCACCCGGCGCAGCACCGCATCGGCGTGGATCACGCCCGTGCCGCTATCGATCGCCAGATGCAGTTGGCCCGGCCCGCTGGCACACAGCAGCAGGTCGCCCGCCTGCGCGTCCTGCGCCCGCGCCAGACCGCATGCGTCGATCAACGCCGCAATCCGCGCCGGATCGCCGCCGCGCATCGCATAGCCGCTCGGCACCGCATCCTCACCCAGCGCGAGCGCCACCAGCCCGACACAATCGAGCCCCGTCGCCGGATCGCGCCCGTGGAGGCGAAACCGCGCGCCGATTGCCGCCCGCGCGGCCGCCACCGCCGCGCTCATCCGCCGGGATAGCGTGTGAGCAGGTCAATGCCCGGCAAATACGGCTCCCCCCGGAAATTGGCGGCATTGGCAAAACGGCCCGCGCACGTTGCGATGCTTTTGTCGCACCCTTGCGTCACCTGCACCAAATCGCCGGGGGCAGGCGGCGTGCGCGGCGCACTGCGCAACCGGATGACCGCGCCCTCCGAACCCTCAATCGCGGCGGCCAGCCCGGCACTTGCCCCGCTGAACCAGCGGATCAGCCCGGCGCCATAAGCATTGGCGGTCGGCTCTGCCCGGTCGAGCGTCAGGCTGATGCCGTCAACCGCGATCAGCCGCGCAAAAGTCCGCCGCCCCGCCATCGCCACCCGGCACCGGCGATCGCCCAGCTCGGCGCGGCATTCGGGCGATGTTTCCTCCACCACCGGCCGGTCGAGCAGCGCGCTTGCCCCGCGCAGCTCAGCGGTAAACGCATCATCCTGCGTCTCGACCGCACCGATCAGCCCCTCGCCCAGCTCGACGCGGCCCGCCGCCCCGGTCCAGTCGACCGCGAACAACATCACCCGCGCGCCGTCCCACCGCCCGGCGAGCAGATCGCGCGCACCGATCGCAGTGCTGGTCAGCGCACCCGTCACGTCCATCGTGTCGGCGTCCAGCCCGTCGCTGCGCTTGATCGCCGAGGGGGTCATGCCGGGCGCGGCGCGGTGAACGAGGCCGTCGATCAACAAGTCGCGGTCATGATCGGTCAGCCCGATCGTCACCCCATCGCGGCGTTCAATGCGCCAGCACAGCGCAATGGTGGTCAGCGCACCGATGAGCATCAGCCTTCCCGGATTTCGATGAGCGGGACCGAAGGGGCGGCGCCCGCCAGGAACGTCGCGCGCGTGACGCTCAACGTATCCTCGGCAAAGCGCACCGGCACATCGAAGCGAAAGCCAGCGCTGACCACCGCGCCCGTCGCCGGGGGTGTATCAAGCACCACCCAGCCTCCGGCCGCGACCGTGAACGCCGCCGTCTCCACGCCGCTCACCGCGACCCGCACGCTGCCCGCCACCGGGCGCGTGATCCGCCGCACCCCTTCGCCATAATATTTGACCAGCGCGAAGCGGGTGTTGATGCCGTCGCCACTGCCCAGCGGCTGATCGGCGGGGGTCAGAGGCTCGGCAGACGCGCTGTCGAACGGATCGCGCAGCCGAAAGCCGCGCGCCGGGCCAAGGCGCGCCCTGAAGAAACCCAGCAGCGCGGCAATATCCGCCTCTGACCGCACCCCCGGCCCGACATCATAGCGGGTGCGCGCCGCCGACCATCCTGCATTGCGCGCCTCATGACCGCCCGCACTCGTCACAATCGCGGTTGAAAAGGTCGGCGTGACTTCGGCCTCACGCCCCAGCGCCAGCGGAAACAGCACATCGTCAAAGGGTTGCATGCTGTCTTCCTCCCCATCTGCGTCGATATCGAAATGGACAAAGCCGTCGCGGATCACTTGCGGCAATGCCCAGATGAAGGTCCGCGCCACGCCACGCGCGCGCGCCGCATCGGCGGCGGCGTCAATCGCCTGCCACTGCCCGGCCTGATCGGGGCGGAGCACGAACCCGCTCAGATAATGTTGTCGCGCCACCGGATAGCCCAGCCGCTCGGTGGCTGCTGCTGCCCCGCGCGCGCTGCGGCTGGTGTCGCCCGCCGTCACCCAGTCATAATCCTCAAGCTGCAGCACATCGAACGCGGGCGACGCCCATCCGGTGGGCAGGTTCATCCGCGCGACTTCTGGTGCTGCCGGGTCGAGCAGGCTGGGCAGATAGGCGAGCACCAACGTCTCGCACCCCGGCACCCGCGCCTTCACCGCCGCCGTTAGCGCGGCGGTCGACGCCGCCAGCAGCGCGCCTGCTGCATCGAGCAGCGCAACCGCCGCTGCGTCCTGCTCCCCGCGCACATTGATCGCGGGGGGATTGCCAAGCGCCGCACGCGCTGCATCGTCGTAAAGGCAGGGGCGGCCATCGGCCAGCACCCACCACCATGGCTCGCCCACCTGAAGTTTCGGCGCGAGGCCCACTGCCCCCGCAATGTCGATAAACGCTGTGGCCACCGCGCGCAGATAGCCCATTGCCCCCTCATGCGCCGGGCTGAGCAAAGTCGACGGCGGCACCCATCCCGTCAGCGCGGGCGATCCATCCGCCGCCCGCTGTTTCCAATCGCCCCAGCAATGTGCGTCAAACAATTCATAGCTGAGCGACCAGATCACTTCATACCCCAGCGCACCCGCGCGTGCGGCAAAGTCGCGGTGCCAGGCGGTGCAGGCGACGTTAAGCGCCCCGCCGGCAAGGCTCGCGAAAAGCCCGCCCGAATTCGCTTCGAGCCGCAGATAATGGCTCATGCCAATATAATGGTTGATCGCGCCGCGATAACCCAGGTGCAGCGCCCCGCGCAGCATCCGCTCCGGCGTGAGGTTATAGCTGTCGTCATAGCCCGTCGCGATGCTCAGGCCATGTTCGGGGACAATTACGTCACCAATCGTCAGCACCGCGCCCGGCCCGGTGCAGGTGATCGCCGTCATCTCCGCCCATGCCTCAACCGGTGCGGCAAGCGCGCCCCCGCCCGGCGCATAGCCCGGCGGGACGAGCGAGACGAACATCCGGTCGACATCGCCCGCCCACACCGGGTCCGCTTCGCCGGGGAGCAGAAAACCGCCGTCGAGCGCGGCAAAGTCCAGCCGCACGCTTGCGTCCTCGGGCGTCCCTTCCGCATAATTCCACAGCCGCACATACCAGGCGCGCGGCGCCCCGTCCGCGTCGCGCCCCTCGATCGTCAGTGTCGGGCCGTTGACTGCGTCGAGCGGGATCAACCCGGCCGAGCGCCAGCGAAAGCTCAGCACGCAATCGCGAAAATCGC
>PNLG01000302.1 GCA_013822915.1 Sphingomonas sp.
AAAACGCGACGCGGAAAGCGCGCCAATTGGTGCGCCCGATGCCATTGATCTGGTGCTCGATGACTCACGCGACGCCGCGCCCGCGCCCCTGCCGATCATCGAACGCGACGTCATGACCGACGACCCGGTGCCGCGCGCGCGGTTCGCATGGGCCACGCCTGCGGTGGCGATTGTCGCTGCGCTGGGCTGGCTGGGCGTGGCGGGCGCGTTGTCCTGGCCGACGATCGCCGCCGGAATGGCACCGTTGGCGATGGTGCAGCTCGTCGCGGCGATCTGCGTCCCGCTCGCGCTGATCGGGGTGGCGTGGCTGCTCGCGATGCGGCGCAGCACAGCGGAGGCCCAGCGTTTCGGCGCGACCGCGCGCGCCATGCGGGCGGAGGCGGCAGCGCTGGAGGAGACACTTGCCGCAGTGTCGGCGACGATTGTCGAGAATGGCAAGCTGCTCGCCGCGCAGGCAGAGCTGATGGGGGCGACCGGCGATCGCGCGATCACCCGGCTGGCCGCTACCACCAGCGGTATCGCGCAACAGGTCAGCCATGCCGATGCGCAGGCGCGCACGCTGACCGATGCTGTGACGGGCGCTGAAAAAGCGCTGAGCGTGCTGCTCGCGTCGCTCCCGCGCGCGCAGGGCGAGACACAGGCGCTGGCCGCAACGCTTGATGCGACCGGCCTCAGTGCCAGCGAGCGCACCGCAGCGCTCGGCGCGCAATTGGTGGCCCTGGCCGAACAGGGACGCATCGCTGACGACGTGACCGGGACCGCCGCGCAAAAGCTTGCGGCGCACATCGCCCGGATGGAAGCCACGAGCGAAACCGCAACCGCCCGGCTGGAGCAGGTCACGGCGTCCATGTCCGAATCGGTCGACGGGCTGCTCGGCCGCACCGCCAATGCCGTGGACGAGGCGCGGCGCGGCATTGCGACGCAGGGGGACGCGATGCTCGCCATGCTGGAGGCCAATCAGTCCGCGCTCGACCGCGCCAGCCGCGACACGATCGACGCGCTGGCGCAGCGGGTTGCTGCGGTGGAGGACGTCATCAACCGGATCAGCGCGCGTTTGGGGGAGCAGCGCGAGGCGGGCGACGCGCTGGTGCGCGGGCTGGACCATCAATTTCAGGTCGTCGAGGCACGGCTGGCGGATTTCCACAAGGCCGGGATCGATCGCACGCAATTGCTTGCCGCGTCGATCAGCGCGCTGGGCGGGTCGGCCGATGCCATGACCGAAGCGCTGAACGTGGGCGAGGCAACCGCGCGCAAAGTCATCAACACCAGCGAAGATTTGCTGACCTCGCTCGACGCCGCCGCGCGCGAAATTGACGAGACGCTGCCCGAAGCGCTCGCCCGGCTCGACGCGCGCATCACCGCCAGCCGTGGTGTCGTCGCCAGCGCCAAGCCTGAGCTGCTGTCGCTGGTGACGGCGGCGGAGAGCACTCATGACGCGATCGAGGCGATTGCCCAGGTCATTCAGAACCAGCGCACAACGCTCGACCAACTCTCACGCCTGCTGAACGACGCGCTCGCCACCGGTCGCGAGCGTGCCGTCGCGATTGGCGAAACGCTGGATGAAACGATCGGGCGTACGCAGCATTTCGCCGAACAAGCCGCCCCGCAATTGATCGAAGCGCTGATCCGCGTGCGCGACACCGCCGCGACCGCCGCCGACCGCGCGCGCGATACGCTCGCCAGTGTTATCCCCGAAGCGGCCGGCATGATCGAAAACGCTAGCGCAGAGGCGATGCAGCGCGCGATGGGCGATGCAGTGATGCGGCAGCTCGGCGCGATTGCCACCGCCGCTGACGATGCGGTCGCGGCTGCGCAACGCGCGTCCAACCGGCTGGCCGACCAAATGCTGACGATCGCGGAGACGACGGCGCTGGTCGATGCCCGGATCGAAGATGCGCGCGAGGAGCGGGAGCGCGCCGATACCGACAGCTTTGGTCGCCGTAGCTCGCTGTTGATCGAAGCGCTGAATTCTGCCGCAATCGACATTGCGAAAGTATTTTCGAGCGACGTCGCCGACAGTGCCTGGGCGGCCTATCTAAAGGGCGATCGCGGCGTCTTTACCCGCCGCGCTGTCCGCCTGCTTGATGCGACCGAGCTACGCGAAATCGCGCGCCTGCATGATGGCGACCCGGCGTTTCGGGAACAGGTCAACCGCTACATCCATGATTTTGAAAGCATGTTGCGCACCATCCTCGCACAGCGCGACGGCGCGCCGATGGGCGTCACCTTGCTGTCGTCGGACATGGGCAAGCTCTATGTCGCACTCGCCCAGGCGATTGAGCGGCTGCGGAGTTAGGGGGCCGCCCTCACCCGAACGCCCCCGCCCCTGCCATCGCGCTCATCCGCCCACAGATCGCATGAAACTCCGCGATCGTCTCGTCGATAATGTCCTTCACGGGCTTCACTTCATCGATCAGCCCCGATGTCTGCCCGGCCAGGCCCACCGCTGCCTCCATATCGCCGCCGAAATACAGATCCTGCAACCGCGCAAAGGTGTCGGCCGGCATCAGCCCTGCCTCATGGATCGCCGCCGTCCGCTCAGTCTTTAGCGCGCGGATGCACGGCGTTGATTTCTGATTCAGCACATAAGTGCCGGTTTCCTTCGCGTCGATGATCGCTTGTTTGTAATTGTGATGCACCGGGCTTTCGGCGGACGACACAAAGCGCGTGCCCATCTGCACCCCTTCCGCCCCCAGCGCAAAGGCGGCGGCCATGCCCTTGCCGTCGCATATGCCGCCCGCGGCCACCAACGGCACGTCGGTCACGCGGCGGATCGCCTGAAGCAGGACGAGCGTGGAGACTTCCTCCGGATTCTTGAAGCCGCCGCCTTCCGATCCCTCCACCACCAGCCCGTCAATCCCGGCGGCGACGCATTTCATCGCCGCATCGACCGTCGGCACCGCGTGATACACGGTGATGCCAGCCTCTTTAAGCGGCGCGATGAACTTGGCCGGGCTACCCGCCGAGGTGGTGACAAATTTCACGCCCGAGCCGCAGATGAAGCGCAGCATCGCGTCATCCTTCAGGAACCGGATCGGCAGGTTGACGCCAAAGGGCGCGTCGGTGAGCGCGGCCATCTTGCCGATTTCGGCCTGGCACGCCTCGGTCTCGCCCGATGACGTCTCGATGATGCCAAGGCCCCCCGCATTGCACACGGCGGACGCCAGCGCAGAACGCGCGATCCAGCCCATTGGCGCCTGCACAATCGGGTAACGCGCGCCGGTATGCGCCAGAAAACGGTTCATTCTGCCTCTCCCCGCTCAGGCGCCATCGCCTTGGTTCGGGATCAGTGTCCGCAGGCGAGCGCCGCTTGTCAAAGCAAATGCGAGCGACGCGCCTACCAAATGACATCGGGGCGGCACAGCGGGTTTCACCGCCGCACCGCCCCGATCATCAATCGCGCGCGATTACTTCAAGTCGAACCGGTCGAGGTTCATCACCTTGGCCCATGCCGCGACAAAATCATGCACGAACTTGGCTTCGCCGTCGCTCGACGCATAGACTTCGGCGAGCGCGCGCAGCACCGAATGCGAGCCGAACACCAGGTCAACGCGGGTGCCGGTCCATTTGACCGCGCCGCTTGCCCGGTCGCGCCCCTCGAACACCGTCTCGTCATCACCAACCGGTGCCCAGATCGTGCCCGCATCGAGCAGATTGACGAAGAAGTCGTTCGACAACACGCCGGGTCGCGCGGTCAGCACGCCGTGTGCCGCACCGCCCGCATTGGCGCCCAGCGCGCGCAGACCGCCGACCAGCACCGTCATTTCGGGGGCGGTCAGCGTCAGCAATTGCGCCCGGTCGACCAAAGCTTCCTCACCGGTGAGCGGATAGCCCGCGCGCAGATAATTGCGGAAGCCATCAGCCAACGGCTCCAGCGGGGCAAAGCTGTGCGCGTCGGTCTGTTCTGCGGTCGCGTCGGTGCGGCCGGGGGTGAACGGCACGGTGATGCTGTGGCCAGCCTTTGCCGCTGCATCCTCGATCGCGGCGCACCCGCCGAGCACGATCAGGTCGGCGATCGACACTTTCTTGCCGCCCGCAGCGGCCCCGTCAAACGCAGCCTTCACGCCCTCAATCGCGGCGAGCACGGTTGCCAGTTCGGCCGGATCATTCGCTGCCCAGTCCTTTTGCGGGGCAAGCCGGATGCGCGCACCATTGGCGCCACCGCGCATATCGCTACCCCGGAAGGTCGAGGCCGAGCCCCAGGCGGTCCGCACCAACTGCGCACCGGTCACCCCGGACGACAGCAGCTTTGCCTTCAGCGCGGCGATATCGGCATCGTCGATCAACACATGGTCAACCGCGGGAACCGGATCCTGCCAGATCAGTTCTTCGGTCGGCACCAGCTTGCCGAGATAGCGGGCAATCGGCCCCATGTCGCGGTGGGTCAGCTTGTACCAGGCGCGGGCAAAGGCATCCGCCAATTGATCGGGGTTTGCGTGGAAACGGCGCGAAATCGCTTCATAAGCCGGGTCCATCCGCATCGCCATATCGGCGGTCGTCATCATCGGCGCGTGGCGGCGGGCCGGGTCATGCGCGTCGGGCACGCTGCCCTGTGCTTCGGGGTTCTTCGGGGTCCATTGCTGGGCACCGGCGGGGCTGTGAGTCAGTTCCCACTCATTCCCAAACAGCGTGTCGAAATAGCTATTGTCCCAGGTGATCGGGGTCGGCGTCCATGCGCCTTCGATCCCGCTGGTGATGGTGTCGACGCCGTGGCCGCTGCCCATGGTGTTGATCCAGCCAAGCCCCATCGTCTGTATCGGCGCGCCCTCGGGCTCGGGACCGACATATTGGCCGGGATCACCCGCGCCATGCGCCTTGCCAAAGGTATGGCCGCCCGCGACGAGGGCGACCGTTTCCTCGTCGTTCATCGCCATGCGCGCGAAAGTCTCGCGAATGTCACGGCCCGACGCGACCGGATCGGGATTGCCGTTCGGCCCTTCGGGATTGACGTAAATCAGGCCCATCTGCACCGCGCCCAGCGGATTGGCGAGTTCGCGATCGCCCGAATAACGCTGATCGTCGAGCCACTTGCCCTCGGGGCCCCAGTAAATGTCGGCCTCCGGCTCCCACACATCGGCGCGGCCACCGGCAAAGCCAAAAGTCTTGAAGCCCATCGAATCAAGCGCGACATTGCCCGCCAGAATCATCAGATCGGCCCAGCTCAGCTTGGCGCCATATTTCTGCTTGATCGGCCAGAGCAGGCGGCGCGCCTTGTCCAGATTGCCATTGTCCGGCCAGCTGTTGAGCGGAGCAAAACGCTGCGTGCCCGACCCTGCGCCGCCGCGGCCATCGGCAATGCGATAGGTGCCCGCGCTATGCCATGCCATGCGGATGAAGAACGGGCCGTAATGGCCATAATCGGCCGGCCACCAGTCTTGCGAATCGGTCATCAGTGCGTGGAGATCAGCAACCACCGCGTCGAGATCGAGCGTCTTGAACGCCTCGGCATAGTCAAAATCTGCGCCCATCGGGTTGGACTTGGCCGAATGCTGATGCAGCATGTCGAGCTGAAGCTGGTTCGGCCACCAGTCGCGATTGCTCGGGCCGGTCACGCGGGCATTGCCGCCGTGCATGACGGGGCATTTGGCTTCGTCGTTCATATCGTCTCCAATCCGGTTAGGGGGTGTATGCGAAGGGACTTGACCCAAATCTTATAGCGCCGGTTCATGACGATCCGAAACGAGCGCTTCCGTTCTGTGTGATCGATTTTAGCATTTTTGGTGAAAGGCGGCACTGCGGCGGCGGTCATTCCACTGGCTTCATGCCGCCAAACACGTCGAGCGTCTCCGCCGTGACCCAGCCATAGCGATAGTTGAGCAGGAACAGGCCAAAAAGCACGCTGGCGACGATCGTAATGCGCCGCACGGTGCGCCACGGGCGAAACTCGGCCGGGGCGCTTTCCGCCTGTCCGGGCACGCGGGGAACCCCGGCTTCGTCCGCCGTCCGCACGCCAAAGGGCAGCACGAGAAACGTCGAAAACGCGAAGAACAGCGCGTAAATCGCGATCAGCGAAACCGGTTGCATCGGCTTACCCCTCGATCAGCAGGACATCGACAATCGGCTTTTTACCGGTCCAGCGCGACGCCACCCGGCGCACGGCCAGGCGAATGGATTCGCGGGTTTTCTCCCGGTCGCGCCCGCCGTCTCGCGCGGCGCTGGCGGCGGCATCAACCGCCTCGTCGATGAAGGGTTCGCGGTCCTCCTCGACAGGCACACCCTGCACCCGGATTTGCGGATCGCCGAACAGTCGGCCAGCGCGCAGCGCAACCGCGACCGAAATCTGGCCGTTGAGCGCCAGCTTGCGCCGCTCATTGATCGTCGCGCCATCGGCGGGCAGAATGACGTCACCATCGAGCACCAGCCGCCCGACCGGCGCGTTACCGACCTTGGTCGGCTTGCCCGGCGCAAGGCGGATGATATCGCCATCGGTTTGGACGAGCGCCGCCGGAATCCCCTGCGTCAGGCCAAAACGCGCCTGCTCCATCAAATGCCGCATTTCGCCGTGGACCGGCACCAGCACTTGCGGTCGCACCCAGCCATACATCGTCGCCAGTTCGGGCCGCCCCGGATGGCCGGAGACATGAACATGCGCCTGCCGGTCGGTAATCATCACCACGCCCTTGGCCGCCAGTGCATTTTGAATCTTGCCAATCGCCACTTCATTGCCGGGGATCTGCTTCGACGAAAAGATTACCGTATCGCCTTCGCCAAGGCTGATCTGATGGCTGCCGCTCGCGATGCGGCCGAGCGCGGCGCGCTCCTCGCCCTGGCCACCGGTTGCGACGATCAGCAGCTTGTCGGGCGGCAGCCGCATTGCCTCGTCAAAATCGACCGTCGCCGGGAAATCCCTCAGATAGCCCGTCGCCCGCGCGACTTTCAGGATGCGGTCAAGCGATCGCCCGGCAACGCACAGCGTCCGCCCGCAATCGCCCGCCACTTCGGCGAGCGTCTTCAGACGCGCCGCGTTCGACGCAAATGTGGTGACCAACACGCGGCCCTTGGCCGCCGCCACGACATCGCGAAGCCCATCGCGCACGCTCGCCTCCGAGCCTGAGGGTTCGGGATTGAACACATTGGTCGAATCGCACACCAGCGCGAGCACGCCCGCATCGCCAATCGCTTTGATCACTTCAGGGTCAGCCGGGCTACCCAGCACGGGTGTTTCGTCCAGCTTCCAGTCGCCAGTGTGGAACACGCGACCGTAAGGCGTTTCGATCAGCAGCGCGCTCCCCTCTGGAATCGAATGCGCGACGGGCACAAAGCGCAGACCAAATGGCCCCAGCGCAAATTCCTGCCCCGGCTCGATGATGTTCAGCTCGATGCGGGCGGCATTGCCCTCCTCCTCCAGCTTGCCGGCAATCAGCCCGGCGGTAAACGGCGACGCGAACAGCGGCACCCCCAGGTCTTCGGCGAGATAGGGCAAGGCGCCGATATGATCCTCATGCCCATGGGTCAGCACAATGCCGAGCAGGTCGTCGCCCCGCTCCTCGATAAAGCCAAGGTCGGGCAGGATCACATCGACCCCCGGATAGGCGGGATCGGCAAAGGTAATGCCGCAATCGACCATGATCCACTTGCCCTGGCACCCATAGAGATTGACGTTCATGCCAATCTCGCCTGAGCCGCCAAGCGCTACGAAAATCAGTTCATTTTCTGGGGTCACTTAAATCTTTGTCTTTCCGGTTGGCGGGCGTCGCAGCCTCGCAGCGGGCGCACGGTGGGGCGCGCACCTTGTGGATGGGGTGGCGGGTGGATCGATCGCCTATCCGGGCATATGGGCGCGTTCCCACATCATCGCCAGCCCCTGAATGGTGAGATCGGGTTCGATGACATCAAACACCGCCGTGTGCTTTTCAAACAGCACCGCAAGCCCCCCGGTCGCGATCACTTTGACGGGGCGGCCGACTTCGGCCTTCAACCGCGCGACCAGCCCTTCGATCATGCCGATATAGCCCCAATAAATGCCGATATGCATTTGGCTGACCGTATCGCGGCCAATGACGCTGGTATCGCCGGGCGCCTCAATCGCGATGCGGGGCAGCTTGGCCGCCGCCGTCACCAGCGCATCGAGCGAGAGGTTGATGCCCGGCGCAATGATGCCGCCCTTATACGCGCCGTTGAAATCGACGACTTCAAATTTGGTCGCGGTGCCGAAATCGACGACGATCAAATCGCCCTCGTGCAGCGCGTGGGCCGCAGTGATGTTGACCGCGCGGTCGGCGCCCAGCGAACTCGGTTCCTTTACGTCGATCTCAAACCGCCAGCCGACCGGCGGCTGCC
>PNLG01000086.1 GCA_013822915.1 Sphingomonas sp.
TGTCGTCGCCGACAGTTTTGAGGCAGCGCGCGATGCCGCCCATGCTGTGCGCGTCGATTATGTGCAGGCCAAGGGCAAGTTCGACACCCTCGCGCATCAGGAGAGCGCCCACGCGCCGCATCAGGGCGCAATGCTTCCCAATGTGGTGATCGGCGATGTTGAGTCCGCAATGGCGGACGCGCCGGTTACGGTCGATGTCACTTATTCGACCCCCTATCACGTCCATGCTGCGATGGAGCCTCACGCCGCGATTGCCGAATGGGATGGCGAGCGGCTGACACTTTACGGCTCGATCCAGATCATGCGCGGCTTTACGCCCGTGCTCGCCAATTCGCTGGGGATTCCGGTGGAGAGTATCCACGTCCTCTCCCCCTATATCGGCGGCGGCTTTGGCGGGAAGATTGGCGGGCCGGAGACAGTGCTCGCCGCGATTGCCGCACAGGCGGTCGGCCGCCCGGTAAAGGTCGCGCTGACCCGCCAGCAATTGTTCCACTCGGTCTATGGCCGCTCCGACACGCATCAACGCGTGCGGCTGGCGGCAAGTCCCGACGGCGTGCTGACCGCGATGGCGCAGGACAGCATCGTCAGCCAGAAAACAGGACTGGCGTTTTTTGAGCCCGTGGCGCTCGGCGCGCTGTCGCTTTATGCCGCGCCGGCGCGTCAGTTCACGACCAAGATCGTCAAGCTGAACGTCACCGCAGCCGGGGCAGTGCGCGCGCCCGGCGAAGCGGTCGGCATGATGGCGCTTGAGACCGCGATGGACGAAATGGCCGAAGCGCTGGGCATCGACCCGATCGCGTTTCGCAAAATCAACGAACCCGCCACCGACCCGACCAGCGGCAAACCCTTTTCCACCCGCCGCCTGCTCGATTGCTATGACGAGGGCGCACGCCGGTTCGGCTGGGACGCGCGGGCCGCGACCCCGGGCCAGCGGCGCGAGGGTGACTGGCTGATCGGGCTGGGCATGGCGACGGCCGCCCGCGTCAATTTCCTGGCGGACAGTTTCGCGCGCGTCCGCCTGACGCCGGCGGGGATTGCCGAGGTGGAGACCGACATGACCGACATCGGCACCGGCACCTACACGATCCTGGCGCAGATTGCCGCCGAATCGCTTGGCCTGCCAATCGATCAGGTGCGCGTGGCGCTGGGCGATTCTAACCATCCCGATGGCGCGGGGTCGGGCGGATCATTTGGCGCGGCCTCCAGCGGTTCATCGGTGCTGCTGGCATGCGAAGACATTATCGCCGAACTCGCGATGCGGATGGGCACCACCCCCGATGATATGACCCTGAAGGACGGGCACGCCATTGCGGGCAATCGCCGCGTGCCGATTGGCGAGCTGGTCGGCGGCACCGCGATTGAGGCGATGGGCGCAATCCACCCCGGCAAGAACAGCCGCGCCTATAGCCAGGGCACTTACGGCGCGCAGTTCGCCGAAGTCGCGGTCCACGCCGTCACCGGCGAGGTCCGTGTCCGCCGCCTGATCGGGGTGTTCGATTGCGGTCGCATCCTGAACGCGAAGACCGCGCGCAGTCAGGCGATTGGCGGGATGATCTGGGGCCTGGGCTATGCGCTGCACGAGGCTGCGATCCTCGACCCACGCACTGGCGCCTATGTCAATCGCGACCTTGGCGAATATCACATCCCGGTGAACGCCGATGTCCCGCAAATCGAGGCCTATTTCATCGAGGAAATCGACGAGCACGCCAGCCCAGTCGGTGCCAAGGGTCTGGGCGAACTCGGTATTTCGGGCGTGGGGGCGGCGATCACCAACGCGGTCTATAATGCATGCGGGGTGCGGGTGCGCGACTGGCCGATGACGCTCGACCAGATCCTCCCCCATTTGCCGCCGGTCTGACGCGGTGGCCGACCACGACTCCGTTCTGATCGCCGCCGCGCAATGGGCGAGCGCGCCGATGGCGCTGGCAACCGTTGTCTCTACCTGGGGATCGGCACCGCGACCGCGCGGCAGCCATATGATCGTCCATGGCGATGGGCGGTTTGAAGGCTCGGTCTCGGGCGGTTGTGTGGAAAGCGACATCCTCGCCACCGCCGCCGCCGTGATTGCGGGCGCCCCGGCGCAGCTCAAACATTATGGCGTCGCCGATGCCGCCGCCTGGGAAGTCGGGTTGCCCTGTGGCGGCGAGATCGACGTCCTGATCCAGCCGGTGAGCGAGGTGGGCTTTCCGCCCGCGCTGTTCGCGCAGATCGCAGCCGCCCGTGCGCGCGGCGAACGGTTGAGCGTGTCGACCGACCTTGCGACCGGCCAATCGGCGTTGGGCGAGCGCGAGGGCACGTTCGTCAACCGATATGATCCGCCGCGCCGCCTGCTCATCATCGGCGCGGTGCAGATTGCGCAGGCGCTGGCGGGGCTGGCACGCGAAATCGGGGTGGCCGTGACGGTCATCGACCCACGCGCCCGCTTTTTGACGGCAGAGCGGTTCCCCGGCGTGACGCTCGACGATCGCTGGCCCGATGAAGCGATTGCCGCCCTCCGCCCCGACCCCGCGACCGCCATCGTCACGCTCAGCCATGACATCAAGATCGACGACCCCGCATTAATCGCTGCGCTGGCCGGCCCGGCTGCCTATGTCGGCGCGCTTGGGTCGCGGCGCAGCCATGCCGCACGGCGCGACCGGCTGGCGGCCGCTGGCGTGGCGGCGGGCGCGGTTGAGCGGATCGACGCGCCGGTCGGGCTCGATATCGGCGCGGTCGGCCCGGCGGAGATTGCGCTGTCGATTGCCGCCGCGATGGTCGCCGCGTTCAACACGCCGCCCGATCCCGGAGCGCGATGATCGCGCCCGGCCGCGTCATGCTGGCGCTACTCGCCGCCGGGCAGTCGCGGCGGTTTGGCGCGGCGGACAAGCTGAGCGCGGAACTGTGCGGGATGCCGCTCGCGCTGCACGCCGTTGCATCACTTGCCCCGATTGCATTCCTCGACCGGGTGGCGATTGTGTCGGCGACGGCGGTTGATTTTGCCGCGCATGGTTATCGCTGCCTGACCAATCCAGCACCGGAGGCTGGGCTATCGGGTTCGGTGCAGCTTGCCGCCGGGGCAGCCCGCGAAATGGGCGCTGCGGCGCTGCTGATCGTCCTTGCTGATATGCCGTACATTACCCCGGCCCTGATCGCCGGACTGCTAGGCGCGGCTGAGCGGCCTGCTGACGTGATCGCGGCAAGTGATGGCACCCGCCCCTCGCCCCCCGCCCTGTTCGGGGCGGCGCGCTATGCCGAGTTGATGGCGGCGACGGGAGATGCGGGCGCTCGGGCGTTGCTGCGGACCGGGCAGCACATCGTCGCGCCACCGGGAACGCTGATCGACATCGACATGCCCGCCGATCTTGCGGCGGCTCAGGCGCGGTTCGACGCTATTCGTGGCGCAGCGCGTCGATCGGATTGAGGCTGGCGGCGCGACGCGCGGGGAAATAGCCGAATACCACGCCGATGATCGCCGAAATCGCAAAGGCGATGATGTTGATCTGCAAGTCGAACAGCCAAGTGACTTTCAACAATGGCACCAGCCCCACAATGACGAGCTGCGCGAACACAATGCCGATGATCCCGCCAATACACGACAGCGCAATCGCTTCGATCAGGAACTGCATCAACACTTCGCGCGCAACGGCGCCGATCGCCAAACGAATACCGATTTCGCGCGTCCGCTCGGTCACCGACACCAGCATGATGTTCATAATGCCGATACCGCCCACGATCAGACTGATCGCCGCGACCGCCGAGACAATACCGGTCAACAGCGTCGTCGTCTGCGTCAACGTATCGGTGAATTGCTTGGTATCGAAGATGAAGAAGTCATCATCCTTGCCCGGCGTGATATTGCGGCGTTCGCGCATCAGATCAGTAATCGACGCCTGCACCTGCGCGGTCGAATAATCGGCATTGACGCCGACCAGCATCACCCGGATGTCTCGATTACCCGTGATGCGGCGCTGCACCGCCTTGATCGGCATGACGACCAGATCATCCTGATCCGCGCCAAAACCCGCCTGCCCCTTTGCCTTCAGCACGCCGATCACTTCGCAGCTAATGCCCGAAATGCGCATTTGCGTGCCGACCGGGTCAGCCTCCCGGTAAAGGTTGGTCTTGACGGTATTGCCGATGATGCAGACCGATTTACCCGCGGTCAGCTCCGCCGGCGTGAATTCGCGGCCCCCGGTCAATTCCCAAGGATTGACCCGGAAAAAATCATTGGTGGTGCCGTTGACGGTCGTTGACCAGTTCGCGCCTTCATAAATCACCGTCACGGTGGTCTGCGCTTCTTCAGCGACGGCGTTGATGCCGGCCACCTGCTTGCGCACCGCCTCCACATCTTCGATCTTGAAGTCCGACGGGCGCGGGCCGCCACCACCCCGGCCAAAGCCCTGCCCCGGGCGCACTTGCAGGATGTTGGTGCCCAGCGACGAAATCGACGCCTGCACAGCCGCTGTCGTCGCCTTCCCCAGCGTCACCATCGTCACCACGGCGGCAACGCCGATGATGATGCCCAGCGTCGTCAGAAACGAACGCAGCTTGTGCCGGGCGATCGAGCGCAAAGCTAGGCTGATCGTGGTGAAAAACATCAGTGCGGCCCGACTTTGCGCATGCCGGAGTCGATCCGCTCCACCAGCCCATCCTTGAAATGGATGATGGTATTGGCATAGGCGGCCATGTCCGCTTCATGCGTGACCATCAGCACGGTAATGCCGAGTGCGCGGTTGAGCTCGGTCAGCAATTCCATAATCTCCAGCGAGCGTTCGGAATCGAGATTGCCGGTCGGCTCATCGGCGAGCAGCACATCGGGGTTGGTGACAAGCGCGCGCGCAATCGCCACGCGTTGCTGCTGCCCGCCCGACAATTCGGCCGGGGTATGATCCCACCAGGGCGCAAGGCCGACCTGGTCAAGCGCCGCCATCGCGGCTGCATGTCGCGCCTTGCGCGCGTCGCCGCGATAAAGCAGCGGCAATTCGACATTTTCGAGCGCCGTCGTGCGCGCCAGCAGATTAAACCCCTGAAACACAAAGCCCAGATATTTGCGGCGGAGCAGCGCGCGCGCATCGCGGTCAAGCGATTCGACATGATGCCCTTTGAACAAGAACGCGCCCCGGCTCGGCACGTCGAGGCAGCCCAGAATGTTCATCGTGGTCGATTTGCCCGACCCCGACGGCCCCATCACCGCAACGAAATCGCCGCCCGCAATGTCGAGGTCAACGCCCTTCAACGCCTGAAACGCGGTCGGCCCGGTGCCATAGGTTTTGGTGACCCCGCGCAGTGAAATGAGCGCACGCGGATCAGGCGCGGCGCGGCGCGGGGCGTCGATGGTGGCGGTGCTGCTATCGGACACGGGTTGTCGTCGCCGTGACAGCCCCAGTCGATGCAGCTTTGGCCGCCGTTGCCGACAGTTCGCCGGTCACGACCTTTTGCCCTGGCTTCAACGCGCCGCCGACAATTTCGGTGAACGAGCCATTGGTGTCGCCGGTGCGCACTTCCACCGGCTTGATGCCGCCATCGCCCTGTAGCACGTAAACAGTCTGTGTTGCGCCGCGCTTGGCATTGGCAGTGCGGGGGCCACCGCGGTTGAAGCGGGGCGGGCCAAAGGCGCTGGCAATGCCGCCCTGCGACCCTGCCGCAGGCGTTGTCGGGCGAAACCGCAAAGCGGCGTTAGGCACCAGCAGCACGTTGGTCTTCTGCGTCGTCGTGATCGCCGCCGTCGCCGTCATGCCAGGGCGGAGCTGGATATCGGGGTTCGACACCGCGAGCGTCGCGCCATAGCTGACCACCTGATTGCTGGTCGTCGTGGTGGTCGTCGTCGATGATTGCGCCGACAGGTTAGAGCCCAGGTCCACGCGGGTAATCTGCGCGGGGAATGACTGGCCGGGGAACGCATCGACCGTGAACGTCGCCTGTTGCCCGGCGCGCACTTCGCCGACATCGGCTTCGTCAATCGCAACTTCGAGCTTCATCCGCGTCAAATCTTCGGCAATCACGAACAGGGTCGGCGTGTTGAACGAGGCCGCCACCGTCTGCCCCGGCTCGACCTGACGGGCCAGGATCACGCCGTTGACGGGCGATCGGATGACGGCGCGCACGAAATTATACTCGTTGGACGACAGCGTTGCCCGCGCCGCACCAACATTGGCCTGCGCCGCGCGCAGATTGGCGACCGCGCGGTCACGATCGGCAATTGCCTGCTCCATCTCGGTCTTGGCTGGCACGCGCCCGTCCGACAGGCGGCTCACTTCCTCCAGCCGACGGAGCTGCGCGCTCGACTGCGCCAGCGTTGCTTGCGCCTGCGCGACCGCCGCCTGATTCGACGCGAGCTGCGCCTGACTCTGGTTCACCGAATCGCGGAATCGCGAAGGGTCGATCAGCGCAATTGCCTGGCCCTTGGTCACCCGATCGTTCACGTCGACGAGCACTTTGGAGACCAGCCCCGACACTTCGGACCCGACATCGACCTGATTGGTGGGCGCAAGCTTGCCCGTGGCCGACACGCTGACCGTCAATGTGCCCTTTTCCGCAGCTTCGCTGGCATAGCTCGCCTTGGCGGCGGGCTTGAAGAAGCTCATGACCAACAGCACCAGCAGCACAACGCCAATCGCGACCAGCACCCATTTGCCCCAGCGCCGCCACGCAGGCACGCGACGGACGCCCAGAAAATCATTGAGATCGGATGCGGTTGCGTCTGCCATCGGGAATCCTGCTATTGGGTCAATGGGGGCGCGGGCTGGCCATCCCCCTGTTTCAAGGGTTCAGCCGTCGGCGGCGGCGCATCGGCATTCCACCCGCCGCCCAGCGCGAGATAGAGCTGCACCAGCGCCTGCGCTGCATCGGAGCGGACCGTCACCAGCCCGCTTTGCGCCGAAAGCAGCGCGGCTTCAGTATTGTTCAGCGTGGTAATATCGGTCAACCCGGCGCGATATTGGCTGCGCGCCAGCGTGGCTGCGTTTTCGGATGCTTCGGCGGCGACCGTCAGTTCGCGCTCTCGCGCCTGTGCCGTCGCCAGCGCGGTGAGCGCGTTTTCGACATCCTCCAGCGCGCCGAGCACCGCCGCTTTATACGCGGCAAACGCTTCCTCCGCCTGCGCGCGCCGCGCCCGCACCACCGACCGACCGCGCCCGGCATCGAAAATCGTCTGCGCGAGCTGGCCAAACACTCGACCGGTGATGATATCGGTCAGCGCGTTGATCGACGACGCATTGGTGTTGATGCTGCCCGCCAGCGTGAGTTGCGGCAGGAGCTGCGCCTTCGCAACGCCGATCTGCGCAGTGGCCGCTGCCAGTGTGCGTTCGGCGGCGCGCACATCGGGGCGCAGCCGGATGATGTCGGCCGGCAAGCCAACCGGCACAGCGTCCGGCCCCTTGGGGATTGGCGCCGCGCTGACCAATTGCCCTTTCAGCGCGCCGGGCGCCTGCCCGGTCAGCACGCCGATGCGGTTCGACGCCTGTTCAAATTGCTGTTCAAGGCTGGGCACATTGGCCGCTGTCTGCGCCCGTTGCGCGCGCGCCTGCTCCGCATCCAGCGACGAGACCAGCCCGGCCTGCACCCTAAAACCGGCAATCTCCAGATTGTCCTGCTGGATCGCGAGGCTCCCGCGCGCGATCGCCACGCTCGATTGCGCCGCGCGCACCAGCACATAGTTGCGCACCACTTCGGAGGCGATCGTTGCTTGCACTTGCGCCAGGTTATAGCCGCTCGCCGCAAGGCTGCCGCGCGACGCCTCCACCCCGCGCCGCACCCCGCCGAAAATGTCTGCGGTATAGGACACATCACCCGACAAGGAATAGTTTTCGTTCACAATCCCGGCATTGGTGATCTGGCCAAAAGTGCGTCCGCGGATGTTAATGTTGCGCGAATAGCTGGCGTTCGCACTCACTGTCGGGAACAGCCCGGCGCGCGATTGCAAAAGCTGTTCACGCGCCTGGCGCAACCGCGACACTGCCTGCGCAATGTCCAGATTTTGCTTCAGCGCCAGATCAACCAACGCATCAAGCTGCGGGTCGTTGAAATTGGTCCACCAGCGTTGAAGGTCGGGCACCGCGCCCTCGACCGCTGGCGTTGTATAGGCATCGGGAACGCCCAGCGACGCCTTGGCCGGGGGGCGATAATTGGGGCCGACCGCGCACGCGCCCAGCCCAAGCGACAGGATCATGATGGGCGCGACGCGTGACAGCAACATCATTGTCTATTGGCCGCCTATTGCCGCACCCGTCTAGTCCCAAATTAACCTAATGCGAAATTATCAATCGATTTCGAGAATAATTGCATCAACA
>PNLG01000352.1 GCA_013822915.1 Sphingomonas sp.
TCACCGCTATGTTGGAAAGCATGATACGCGCATCAAGCACTTGAAATTCAGTTTTGGCGCCACACCGGTTTGGCAAGCGCCGCGTCACCGACGAAACAACTGGTCGGCGCTGGCGCGGTGGCTGAGCGATCTGGCCTTTTGCGCCTGTGTCCGCGCGATTTCCGCCTCCAGCACGGCCACGCGCGCATCAAGCTCCGCAAGCGACAGCGGGTCGAGGTCTTGCCGCGTGAGCGCCTCCAGCGGATCACCCGCGCGGCGCGGGAGATTCTCGTCCAAATCCATGTCAACCAGCGTTGACCGGGCGCGCGGCGCTGTCAATAAGGAGGCAAGGGCATTTTTTTAACAAGGGGGCCGCACGATGGCTGCACTTCCCGCGACGATGCGGGCCGTCGATCCGGTAACGCCGTGCACGGCAGACGCGCTGGTAGTGGTTGAGCGCCCCGTGCCGACACCGGGCGCGGGCGAAGTGCTGATCCGGGTGGCGGCCGCTGGCGTCAACCGCCCCGATGTGCTGCAGCGCAAGGGGCAATATCCGATGCCACCGGGCGCGCTCTCTATCCTGGGGCTCGAAGTCGCGGGCGAGATTGTGGCGCTGGGCGACGGCGTGGAACCAGACCTGATCGGTCAGCCGGTCTGCGCGCTTTTGAGCGGCGGTGGCTATGCGGATTATGTCGCGGTGGCCGTCGGGCAATGCCTGCCCGTCCCCGAAGCGCTGACGATGGTGGAGGCCGCCGCCATCCCCGAAACCCTGTTCACCGTGTGGACCAACTTGTTCGAGCGCGCCTATGCGGTGGAAGGTGATACTGTGCTGGTCCATGGCGGCACCAGCGGGATTGGCACGATGGCGATTGCGCTGGGTACGATCTTTAACCTGACGGTTATCGTGACGGCGGGGTCGGACGACAAATGCGCCGCCGCCCTGACGCTCGGCGCGGCGCATGCGATCAATTACCGGACCGAGGATTTCGTCGCGCGCGTGCACGACATCACCGGCGGGCGCGGGGTTCAGGCCGTGCTCGACATGGTGGGCGGCGATTATGTGCCCCGCAACCTGCAATGCCTGGCCGATGACGGGCGCCATGTCTCGATCGCGGTGCAGGGCGGGTTGATGGCGACGATCCCGATCTTTGAAGTGATGCGCCGCCGCCTGACGCTGACCGGATCGACGCTGCGCCCGCGCGACACCGCGTTCAAGTCGATGGTCGCCGATGAACTGGCGCGCATCGTCTGGCCGCATGTGAATGCGGGCAAGCTGAAACCCGTGATCGACACCACTTTCCCATTGGCGCAGGCAGACGCCGCTCACGCCCGGATGGAGGGCGGCGACCATGTCGGCAAGATCGTGCTGACGCTGGGCTAAGTCACACTCTCACGATCAAAAATCGGCATCGAGAGTCCGATTTCGCTAGTAGCCGGTTGCAAGCCGCTATAGCTTTGCCAGCAACAGGAGATCGGTCGTGATTGCCGTGCTGGGCGCGCCGGAGAGCATTGCGTTTGTCGCCGCCCTTATTTTGATGGTGTTGGTCGGCGTGGTCCAGCTAATTGGGATCGGCGGTGATGTTGACGCGGACGCGCCGGCGGCAGCCTCCGTCGATCTCCTAAGCTGGCTGGGTTTTGGCCGAGTGCCGGTCATGGTGCTGCTCATCGTGTTTCTGGGCAGTTTCGGCAGCACGGGGCTGCTCATCGAACAACTGGCCCATGATATGTTCGGCACCCTGTTATCGCCGCTGTTCGCGGTGCCGGGTGCGCTGGCGGCAAGCGTGCCGCTGACCGCGCTCGGTGCAAGGATATTGGCAAAACTGCTGCCGCGCGACGAGACCAGCGCGGTCTCGCTCGATTCGCTGATCGGCGAATATGCGCGCGTCACCACGGGTCGCGCCGCCGCCGGATCGCCCGCGCGGGCGCGGGTGGAGGATCGCCACGGCCAGCCGCATTTCGTCATGGTCGAGCCCAATTCGCACGACCAGGTTTTTGAGGAGGGAGAGGCAATTCTCCTCGTGCGGCGCGAGGATAATCTGTTCCGCGCCATTTCCCGCGGCGACCATCGTTTGCCACATATCGGAGTGTAAAGTCGATGAATGACCTTGTTACGCAGGGCGGCTGGGTGCTGCCCTATGTCGTGTTTCCGGGGATTGGCCTCATTGGCCTGCTCATCATCGGATTGATCATCGCGCGCCTCTACAAGCGGGCATCGAAGGAAGTCGGGTTTGTGCGCACCGGGTTTGGCGGCGAACGGGTCGTCATCAATGGCGGCGCGTTGGTGTTGCCGGTTTTCCATGAAACCATGCCCGTCAACCTCAACACCGTGCGGCTGGCGGTGGAGCGCAAGAACACCGACGCGCTGATCACGTTCGACCGGTTGCGGATCGACGTGAAGGCCGAATTCTATGTCCGGGTGCGGCCCGATGCGCAGTCGATTGCGACCGCTGCACAAACGCTTGGCATGCGCACCATGCATCCCGATGCGCTAAAGGAACTGGTCGAGGGCAAGTTTGTCGATGCGCTGCGCTCGGTCGCGGCGGGCATGACGATGGCGCAGCTCCATGAACAGCGCAGCGAATTCGTGCAGAAAGTGCAGCAGGCCTCCTCGGTCGATCTGGCGATGAACGGGCTCGAACTGGAAAGCGTATCGCTCACCGGGCTCGACCAGACGTCGATCGAGCATTTCAACGCGAACAACGCCTTTGACGCCGAGGGGCTCACCAAGCTTACCGAGCAGATCGAACTGCGCAAAAAGGCGCGCAACGATATCGAACAGGACACGCGCGTGCAGATCGAGACCAAGAATCTCGAAGCCTCGCGCCAGAGTTTTCTGATCGGTCGCGACACCGAATTTGCCCGGCTTGAGCAAGAGCGCGAGATCGAAATGAAGCGCGCCGCGCAAGCATCCGAAGTCGCGCGCGAACAGGCCCTGCGCCAGCAGGAATCCGAACAGGCGCGGATCGAAGCGAAGATGCAGATCGACAGCCAGCAGATCGAGGCTGACCGCGCCGTCAAGGAAGCGCAAATCGCCCAGGCGCAAGCACTCGAACTGGCGCGGCAGGAACAGCAGATCGCGGTGCAGAACAAAAGCCGGGAGGAAAGCCAGGCGCGGGCCGAGGCGGACGGCGCGCGCGCCAAAGCGGTTGCCGCCGAAGAGCAGGTCGGCACTGCGCGCGAAACCGAGATCGCCGAACGGCAAAAGCGGATCGAATTGATCGACGCCGCGCGCGAGGCCGAACGCGCCGCCATCGGCATCAAGGTTCAGGCTGACGCGGAAAAACAGGCCGCTGCCGATCGTGCCGAAGCCCAGCGCCTGAGCGCCGAGGGCGACGCCGAGGCGATGAAGCTGAAGGCAGAAGCCGACCGGGTGCGGTTCAACGTTGAAGCCGCGGGCCAGCGCGCGCTCAACGAAGCCGCCAATCTGCTATCGTCAGCCCAGGTGTCGCTCCAGACCAAGCTTGCGCTGCTGAACATCTTGCCAGAGGTGATCCGCGAGGCCGCCAAGCCGATGGAGGCAATCGACAGCATTAAGATCGTTCAGGTCGAGGGGCTGAGCGGCCAGAGCAATGGCGGACCCGCCGACGGCGGCGATCAAAACCTCGCCAGTTCGGCGGTGTCAGCGGCGCTGCGCTATCGCGCCCAGGCGCCGTTGATCGATGGGCTGATGAAGGAATTGGGGCTGGACGGCGCATCGCTTGACGCCCTGACCAAGCCGGTGTCGGCGCCCCATACCGCGCTGCCGCCTGCCACAGCAGAGGCGACAGATCGCGAATGAGGGCGTCGCCGTCGGCAAGATCGTGCTGATGCCGGGCTAGGGCGGCGCAGCACCCCAGCCGCACGCTTTCATACGCGCGCAACAATTTGCGTGCCTAAAACACTCGGATGGGTCGGGCAGACGGCGGGATGAGGTGACGGTCACGCGCGGGTGATGGGGCCCGCGCCATTATCACATCGCGCGGCACCGACTTTGGGGGAGGGTTTTGGCATGAAATCGCGCATAAAAATGATATCGCCTGTTGTGAGTGCTGCCGGATTGCTGGCCGGATGCTCGCCGCAAAGCGCCACGCCGGGCGCGCCGACCACAATTGTGTCCGCGCCGACGCCAACGCCGTCCCCTGCACCTGCACCTGCACCGACGCCAAGCCCGACGCCCACTCCCACGCCGACGCCCACTCCCACGCCGACGCCGACGCCGACGCCGACGCCGACCCCAACGCCCACCCCAACACCAACGTCGATCACCTATATCCGCTTTGTCGATGTGTACACGTCGCGCGCCGGATCGGGCACGACGCTGCTCAGCGCCTGTGCCGGGTTCGCATTGCAGGGTCAGCCGCCCGCAACACTCCCGGTCACGTCCTTTGGCCAGGGTTTGACCTATCGCTATGTGTTGACGCCGCAGGTATGGGCGATCAGCGGCGACGGACTGTCGCTTGGGTTCGACGGGCGCACTGCCGACCCGACCGTCGCCGCCGAAATTGCGCACCGCATCGTCGCCGGGCCAGACATCATCCGTTTTACCATCAACCAGCCAAGCGCGGGTGGGAGCGGGTTTGACTATCTGCGGCTCGCCAATGTTGCCGCGCCCGTGTCGGGCGTGGCGCGCGATTATCGCTGCCTGCTAGGCATTTCGACGGTGGCCGCCGATGTCGCCGCTGCCCCTTCCGGCCCCTATAGCCGCGCGTCGATTGCGGGCACGGCGTTTGTCCGCGACGGGAGCAGCAGCCGCGCCTTCTCGCTTGGCCGGAGCATTGTGACCGTATCCGCCGACTTTACCGGGCGGCGCGTGACGCTGTCGGTGCGGGTCATCGGCACGCCGGAGGGCGGCGGCGCCGATGTCGAGCTTGGCACGGTCGCCGGTTCAGCCGCGATCGACCCCGCAAACGGCAATTTCACCGCGCCGCTCACCAGCACCACGCGCACGATCAGCGGCAGCATCACCGGGCGCTTTTTTGGCCCCGCGGCAGGCGAAATTGGCGCGATTTTCGGTGCGACCGTCGCTGATGCGCCGGGTGCTGCTGGCTTTACGATCGCCGGGGGGGCATTTGGCGCGCGTTAGGTTTCAATAAGCAGGCTGTGCCCAGACATTGCCCGCCGGACTATAGCGGCACACCAGATAATCGTCGCGCGTATTGCTGGCGAGCGCGCAGCCCACCGCCGCTGTGCTGCGCCAGATAATCTGGGTGTAATGGCCGACATCGCCCCATTTGCCGGTCAGGCTGAAATCGGGCGTCGGGCGGTTGATGAAATCCTTTCTCTCCGCCACCCAAAGATCGACCATTTCCGCATAGCGATAGGCGCCCCGCGTGCCGGTGAACAGATTTTCGCCCTGACGTGGCCGGTCGCGCGGCTGGTCAGCATGGCGGAAATCGCCGGTGCGCGCGAGCGTCTGCGCATAGCCCGCTGCGTCTGCCGCCAGCGCATCGTCCCACACCAGCGGCGGCAGCCCGAGTGCGGCGCGTGCGCGGTTGTGCCCGGCGAGCATATCGGCGCGCAGCGCTTCGGCACCGCGCGGTGGCGCCACCTTGGGCGTTGCCACCCGCTCGACCACCCGTGTCGGACGCTCTGCCGCACCCTGCGCCACGCACCCGATCAACGCGGTGGCGGCGGCGATTATCGCGGGGCATTTCGCCGAATTACTGGTCACTCGCCCGCTCCTTCGCCATAGCCGCAGATCATGGACCACCCTAACCCGCTTGCGCTCTATATCCATTGGCCGTTTTGCGTGTCCAAATGCCCCTATTGCGATTTCAACAGCCATGTGCGCGGCGAAATCGATCAGGCGGCGTGGGAATCGGCTCTGCTGCGCGATCTGGCGCATGAAGCGGCGCAATTGCCGGGGCGGCGGCTAAGCTCGATCTTTTTCGGCGGCGGCACCCCCAGCCTGATGCCACCATCAACCGTCGCGGCGCTGATCGCGGCCGCCGAGCGGGCTTGGGGCTTTGCGGATGACGTGGAGATCACGCTGGAGGCCAATCCATCGTCGGTGGAGGCAGCGCGCTTTGCCGATCTGGCGGCAGCAGGCGTGAACCGGGTGTCGCTGGGCCTGCAAGCGCTGGAGGATGACGCGCTGCGGATGCTGGGCCGCGCGCATGACGTGGCCGAAGGGCTGGCAGCGCTCGCCACCGCGCAAGCGGCGTTCGCGCGGGTGAGCTTTGACCTCATCTATGCGCGCCCCGGCCAGAGTGCTGGGGCATGGGCGTCCGAACTTGCGCGCGCAATCAGCTTTGGCACCGAACATCTGTCGCTCTATCAGCTGACGATCGAACCAGGCACGCGCTTTGCGACCGATGCCGCTGCCGGTCGGCTGCATCTGCCCGAAGAGGAGGAGGCCGCTGCGCTGTTCGAACAGACACGCGCGATTACCGCCGCCGCCGGGCTGCCCGCCTATGAAGTGTCGAACCACGCGCGGCCCGGCGCGCAGAGCCGCCATAACCTGACCTATTGGCGCTATCACGACTATGTCGGCATTGGCCCCGGCGCGCATGGCAGGCGCGGCGGGATGGCGACAATGCGCCACAAAAAGCCCGAAAACTGGATGGGCGCGGTGGCGCGTAACGGGCACGGGCTGGTCAGCGAGGAACCACTTTCACCCGCGATGCGCCGCGACGAAGCGCTGCTGATGGGGCTGCGCCTGAGCGAGGGGATCGACCTCGCGCGCGTGGCAGCACTTTCGGGTGAGACGCCCGACACGGTGATCGACGTGCAGGCGGCAGCGAGTTTGGCGGCGACGGGACTGATCGCACGCGCGAGGGGGCGGCTGTGCGTGACCGACCGGGGGATGCTGGTGCTGAACGCGATTATCGCGGCACTCGTGCCCGATCGCTAGGGCGCTTTCGCCGGAACCACCGGATCATCGAGCGGTATCGCCACCCGTTTTGACTTGTCGGGCTTCGCTTTGGTGGCGTCGCCAACCGCGCCCGCGATCAGCTTGCCCGCCCATAGCGCCATGCCGAGAATCGGAATACCCGCCCCGCCGCATCCCCCCGCCTGCACCGCGCACGGCGCGTTCTGAAGCTCGAGCGCGCGCGCGCCGGTAAGATGGGGATTGGACGGACGGCCCCGGCCGGTGTCGACCAAATCGGGATAGGGCAAGCGTTGACTGGGCAGCGGATTGCCGCACACCACGACATCGGCGTCCTTTTTCCGGGTGCAGGGTTCATTCGCGACCGGCACCAGAATCGAAAAGCGTTCGGGCGCGGTTGTCGTCACCGGCGGTGCGGGCGGGGTTGCTGTGTCGACAGCGGCAGCTTGAAGCAGGACGGTCAGCAGGATCGACATACCCGCACTATGCCCAGCCTTCGCGGCAAAACAAGGGCATGAGCGGGCGGCGCGTCAACGCTATCCCCGCGCGTCGAGCCAATCGGCGACCCGCTGGCCAAACTCCAAAAAGGCCTGCGCCGCTGCGCCGTCGCCGCTGGCCGGCGGCGTGCCCGCGTCCGACGCGCGGCGCACCGCAATATCGAGCGGAATCCGCCCCAGAAACGGGATGCAAAGCTCGGCGGCGGCTGCCTCCGCCCCGCCACGCCCGAACGGGTCGGAAATCGCACCACATTCGGGGCAGGCATAGCCCGCCATATTCTCAACCAGCCCGATCACCGGCACCCCCGCCTGCACGAACAGGTCGATCGCCCGGCGCGCGTCGATCAGCGCCAGATCCTGCGGCGTCGAGACAATCACGGCACCCGCCGGGCGATGATTGCGGATCATGGTGAGCTGAATATCCCCCGTCCCCGGCGGCAGATCGAGGACCAGCGTGGTCGCATCCCCCCAATCCGCGTCGATCAATTGCGTGAGCGCGCCCGCTGCTTTCAGGCCGCGCCATGCAATCGCCTGATCCGCTGTGACAAACTGCCCCATCGACAGGAGCGTTACGCCAAAGGGCGTAGCGATCGGTTGCAGTTTCTTGGCGCGCGCGTGCGGCTTTACCCCCTCCACCCCCAGCAATTTGGGTTGCGACGGGCCGTGAATATCGGCGTCGACAAGCCCCACGCGCCGCCCCTGCCGCGCCAAAGCGATCGCCAGATTGGCCGAAACGGTCGATTTGCCCACACCGCCCTTGCCGCTTGCGACCGCGATCAGCGTGCGCGCTCGCCGCTCCGCCGTCATCGCGATCCGCACCGTCGCAATCCCCGCCACCCCCGCGGCCGCGCGGCGCACGTCAGCCTCGAGCGCGGGTTGATCGGCAGCGGCAATGTCGCCTACCTCCAGGATAATCCGCGCGACATCGCCCTCAACCCGCAACGTGGCGCGGCCCGGTGCGACGGCATCCAAA
>PNLG01000392.1 GCA_013822915.1 Sphingomonas sp.
GCGATTGCGCCTGCATGGGCGTCGGCGCTGCTGGTAGGGCTTGCTCTGTTCGGATGGAGCGCATGGCGGGGCGCGCTGGCGCGGCGGGCGCTGGCGAGCTTTGTGGCTTATGCGGTGTTGCTGAGCCTGTTCGGGCGGGTCGATACCTTCTATTGGGGATTGATGATCGCGCCCACTTTCCTGATCGGCCTTGCCTTTGTGCCCGATGGTCTCAAAGACCTGATCGGCGCAGCGCGGCACCGGCGGCGCATCACCGTCACGCGGGGGCTGCGGTGAGCCGGGTGCTGCTCATCGTCGGCGGGGGCATTGCCGCGTATAAGGCGTGCGAGCTGATCCGCCTGATGCGCAAAGCCGACATTTCGGTGCGCTGTGTCGTGACCGAGGCAGGCGCGCAGTTTGTGACGCCGATGACGCTGGCCGCGCTCAGCGAAACGCCCGTTCACACCAGCCTGTGGGATCTGAAAGATGAGGCCGAAATGGGCCATATCCAGTTGAGCCGCGAGGCCGATTTGGTGGTGGTCGCGCCCGCCACCGCCGATCTTATCGCGAAAATGGCGCAGGGGCTGGCGAGTGATCTCGCGACCACATTGCTGCTCGCAACCGACAAGCCGGTGCTGGCCGCCCCCGCGATGAACGTGCGGATGTGGCTGCACCCGGCGACGCAGCGCAACATCGCCACGCTGCGCGCCGATGGCATTACCGTGATGGCGCCCGACGAAGGGCCGATGGCGTGCGGCGAATTTGGCCCCGGCCGTCTCCCCGAACCCGAGGCGATTCTGGCGGCGATACAGGATATTCTGGGCCGGGCATGACGCTTTCGGGCGCGCATGTGCTGGTCACCGCCGGGCCGACGCACGAGCCGATCGACCCGGTGCGCTACATCGCCAATCGGTCATCGGGGAAACAGGGTTTTGCAATTGCCGCAGCACTTGCCGCGCTCGGCGCGCGGGTGACGTTGGTGGCCGGGCCGGTCGCGCTCCCCACCCCCGCAGGCGTCGCGCGCGTCGATGTGGAAACCGCGCTGGAAATGGCAGCGGCGGTGGAGTCAGCGCTCCCTGCGGACGCCGCCGTCATGGTCGCCGCCGTTGCCGACTGGCGCGTCGCCCCCGCCGCGCGCAAAATCAAAAAGGGCGACGCCGCCCCCATCCTGACCCTGATCGAAAACCCGGACATTCTTGCAAGTCTTGCCCGCCATCCGCTGCGCCCCGCGCTGCTGATCGGTTTCGCGGCGGAAACGCACGATATGATCGCCCATGCGACGGCCAAGCGCGCGCGTAAAGGGGCCGACTGGATCATCGCCAATGATGTGTCGGGCGATGTGATGGGGGGCGATACGAATAGCGTGCACCTGATCCATGCAGACGGCGTCGAAAGCTGGGAAGAACTGCCCAAGGCGGCTCTGGCCGAGCGGCTGGCGGCGCGGATTGCCGCCGCGCTGGGCCGCCATGCGTGACGGCAGCGGGGTTTGGCGATAGAGTGGCAGCGATGACCATGATCTCAATCGCGCTCCAACGGCTGCCGCATGGCGAGGGCCTGCCGCTTCCCGCCTACGCGACCACGGGGGCAGCGGGCATGGACGTCGTCGCTGCTGAGGCGGTGGTCCTCAACCCCGGTGAGCGGCGCGCGATCGCGACGGGCTTTGCGATCGCTATCCCCGACGGTTATGAGGTTCAGGTGCGGCCGCGATCGGGCCTGGCGCTCAAGCACGGGATCACCTGCCTCAATACGCCGGGGACGATCGACAGCGATTATCGCGGCGAAGTGAAGGTCATTCTCGCCAATCTCGGCGATGCCCCCTTCCCCATCGCGCGCGGTGACCGGATTGCGCAGCTTGTCCCCGCCCCGGTTCAGCGCGCACAGATGGTCGAGGTGACAGCGCTGGACGAGACCGCGCGCGGCGCCGGGGGCTTTGGCTCAACGGGGGTTTAGCGCCGCCGTGCTGAGCGATATGCAACTGGACCGCTATGCCCGCCATCTGATCCTGAAGGAGATTGGCGGCGCGGGTCAGGCCCGGCTGCTGGCGGCGCGGGTGGCGGTGGTGGGCGCGGGCGGGATCGGCTCACCCGCGCTTCAATATCTGGCAGCGGCGGGCATTGGCCAGCTGACGATCATCGACGATGACCGGGTGGAATTGAGCAATCTTCAGCGCCAGACGCTGTTCGGCACCGGCCAGATCGGCGAACCCAAAGTGACGGCCGCCGCCGCCGCGATTGCCGCGCTCAACCCCGATGTGCGCGCCGTTCCGCAGCCCATGCGGATCACTGCGAACAGTGTCGATGCGCTGCTCGCCGATCATGACGTCGTGCTCGACGGGACCGATAACTTCGCGACGCGCCTGATCGTCGCAGATGCAGCGCTGCGCCACCGTATCCCGCTCGTCTCCGCCGCGGTCGCGCAGTTTGAGGGCCAGCTTGGCGTGTTTCGCGGCTGGGAAGCGGACAAGCCCTGTTACCGCTGCCTGGTCGGCAGCGACCCCGACCGCGCGGGCGCAAGCTGCGCCGACGAAGGGGTGATCGGCGCAATGTCCGGCGTGCTCGGCAGCCTGGCCGCGCTGGAGGCATGCCGCGCGATCATGCCGTTCGGCACCGACAGTGCCGGGCGTTTGCTGATCGTCGATGCGCTCGATTTCCGGTTCCGCACCATCGACTTGCCCAAGGATCCGGGGTGCCCGGCATGTGCATGACGATCATCCTGATCGCGGAGGACGCCGAGCGCGCGCGCGCCGCGCTCAGCATCGCGCTCGCGCAGTCGGCGCTGGGCAGCGCGGTGCAGCTTTATGCGCATGAGCGGGCCGTTGCCCTGTTCGCCCGAAAGCCGCGCGTTGATGATGACGACGCAACGCTCGCCGCCGCCGGACTGCCCGACCGGCTGGCGATGCTGACGATGGCGGCGGACACAGGCGTCACTCTGATCGCGTGCCAAACGGGGATGGCGATGACCGAGCTTGCGATCGACGATCTGGTGCCGGGGGTGGAGCCGGGTGGCCTCGTCAGCGTGCTGGCGCAGCCACAGCCGCACCAGTTGCTGACGATTTAGGCCCGCTGCACGCGCACGGATGATGCCCCGGCCTCGCGCGGCGTTGCCCCACAAGCGCATCATCAATGAGCGCGATGACGCCATCACGCAGCGACACCCGCGCGCGCCAGCCAAGCTCCCCCTCAAGCCGGGCAGGCACTTCGGCTATGGCCCGGTGCGGCTCGGCGCACGCCGCGCCAAACCGGATCAGCGAGCGGTGCTTGCGGCCATCGGCGCGCGGCGCAACCCGGTCGACCAGATCGCAAATCATCGCCACCGTCGACAACAGCGTGCGCCCGTCCCGCGCGCCGATATGATAATGGCCCCCCGGCAACCCGCGCAGCAACACCGCCCCAATCGCATCGCAATAATCACCAATGTGCAGCCAGTCGGGAACGCCCAGCCCCGGTCGGTCGACCCAGATCGCCTCCCCCGCCAGCGCGGCGGCAATCGTGCGCGGAATGAGATCGTCGTCCGACGCACCAGGGCCATAGAGCGCGCCGTGCGTCACCGTCATCGCGGGTTCTCGTCGTCCCCCGCGCCCAACAACCACCAGCCGAAGCACGTCGCGCAGTTGCGGATGGAGCACCGCCGCGTATCGCATGGTCGCCGCGATCAGCGCGTCGGCCCCCGGATCAACCGCGACCACGGTATCCACCTGCTCCGTCGCCATTAACGCGGTGAGCGCGTCGCAATCGCCTGACCGATCAAACGCCACGAAATTCCCGGCCTCGCGCGGGAGTGGCGCTGCACCAAAATCATCGACGCCCACCACGCGGAACGCGCCATCCCGCGCCAGCCAGTCGCACAGCGCCCGCCCAGCAAAGCCCCCCGCCCCCGCGATCATGATGGTGCGCAGCGGCGGCTCGTAAATCACCTTCATCGGGCTGCGCGCGATCATAAGTCGGGCGTCACATTGAGGGAGACCGGGCGGGGAAACGCACGCATAGCCAAAATCGCTACGCGCCTCGCGTTAACGCTTGCCCGCCAAAAATGGCTAACAACATGCGCTGTCGACCGAAATCGACGCCGCGTTAGCGCCGTCTTAAAAGGCGCGCCGCTAGGGGAAAAAGCCATGACGAGCCGACCGCCCAAAATTCTCCTCATCTTTGGCACCCGGCCAGAGGCGATCAAGCTGTTCCCCGTCGTCCACGCGCTGGGCCAGCATCGCGGGCTGGAGGTGCGGACCTGTGTGACGGCGCAGCACCGCGGGCTGCTTGATCAGGTGCTCGCCATTGCCGGGATCGTGCCCGATATCGACCTTGACCTGATGGAGCCGGGGCAAACGCTCGACCGGCTGACTGCGCGGCTTTTGACCGGCCTTGGCGAAGTGATGGACCGGGAACGGCCCGAGCGGGTGATTGTGCAGGGCGATACCGCAACCGCAATGGTCGGCGCGCTTGCGGCTTATTACCGGCGGGTGCCGGTCAGCCATGTTGAGGCGGGCTTGCGCTCGGGCGACATCTACCACCCCTTTCCCGAGGAAGTGAACCGGCGGATCGTCGCCCCGATCGCCGACCAGCATTTTGCCCCGACGCAGACTGCCGCCGACGCGCTCCGCCGTGAAAACATCGCCGCTGACACCATCCATGTGACGGGCAATACCGTGATCGACGCGCTGCTGGCGACACAGGCGCGAATTGCCGCCGATGCGTCGCTTGCGGCCGGGCTCGGTCCGCTGGCGGCGCGGTTTGCGGGCAAGCGGATCATCCTGGTCACGACCCACCGGCGCGAAAACTTCGGCGGCGGCATGGAAAGCATCGCCCGCGCGATTGCCCGCATTGCCGAGCGCGACGATTTGGCCGTCATTTTCCCCATGCATCCCAACCCCAATGTCGTGGCGGTGATGGAGCGCATTCTGGGCGACCGGCCGAACATCGCGCGGATCGACCCGCTCGATTATCCGCATTTCATCCGCGCGCTGGGCATGAGCCACATCGTCCTGACCGACTCAGGCGGCGTGCAGGAAGAAGCGCCCGCGCTTGGCAAGCCGGTGCTGGTGATGCGCGAGACAACCGAGCGGCCCGAGGGCGTGACAGCGGGCACGGCGCGCCTGATCGGCACCGACGAGGACCGCATCGTTTCCGAAATCTTCACCCTCACCGACGATAACGCCGCCTATCAAGCGATGGCGCGCGCGCACAACCCGTTCGGCGACGGCCACGCATCGGCACGGATTGCGGGGATCGTTGCGCATGGTTTCGGGCTCTGACCTAAAAGTAGCAGTAATCGGCCTTGGCTATATCGGCCTGCCGACCGCCGCCGTCATCGCGCGCACCGGGGTTCAGGTGCTTGGCATCGACGTATCCAATCATGTGGTTGAAACGGTCAATTCGGGCAAAGTTCATATCGAGGAAGTCGATCTCGACGGGCTCGTCTCGGGCGTGGTCGCGCGCGGGCATTTGCGCGCGTCGACCCTGATCGAACCAGCGGATGTGTTCGTTATCGCCGTGCCGACGCCGTTCAAGGACGATCATCAGCCCGATATCGGTTATGTCCTGAAAGCCGCGACAACGGTGGCGGCGGTGCTGAAGGCAGGCGATATCGTGGTGCTCGAATCGACCTCGCCCGTCGGCACCACGGAACAGGTGCGCGATTTGCTCGCGCAGCTCCGACCCGATCTGAAGATGCCGGGCAAAAGCGCGGAACTAGCGGACGTTTCCATCGCCTATTGCCCCGAACGGGTGTTGCCGGGACGAATTCTCGTCGAGCTGATCGACAATGACCGGGTGATCGGCGGCATCACGCCGCGCTGCGCGCGCAAGGCGCTCGCCTTTTACCGCCGCTTCGTGCGCGGGGCGTGTGTGACGACGACCAGCCGCGCGGCGGAGATGACCAAGCTCACCGAAAATGCGTTTCGCGACGTCAACATCGCCTTTGCCAATGAACTGAGCCTCGTCGCCGATACGATGGGTGTCGATGTGTGGGAAGTGATCCGCCTCGCCAATCGCCATCCGCGCGTCAACATCTTGTCGCCCGGCCCCGGCGTTGGCGGGCATTGCATTGCGGTTGACCCCTGGTTCCTCGTCAGCGCCGCGCCCGAGCAGACGCCGCTGATCCGCACCGCGCGCGAAGTAAATGACGGCAAGGTCGCGCACAGCATTTCCCGCGCCGCCACGCTGATCGATCAGCATCCCGGCCAGCCGGTGGCGTGCATGGGTCTCGCTTTCAAAGCGAATATCGACGATTTCCGCGAAAGCCCCGCGCTGAAAGTCGCCGCCGCGCTTGCAGAACGCTATGGCGAGCGCATCCGCATTGTCGAACCCTATGCGCAGGCTCTGCCCACGGCCCTTGATGGCACCGGCGCCACGCTGATCGACCTGGACGACGCGATCGAGCAATGCCCGGTGATGATCGTGCTCGTCGATCATGAAGTGTTCAAATCGGTGCCGCTCGACGAACGCGCGACCAAGGCGGTGTATGACACGCGCGGCATCTGGCCCGATCAACCGGTTCCTGCCCCTGCCCCCGCCGAACTGCGCCTCGCAAGCTGATTGCCCGGCCCGGCATTATCGGTCAGGATCGCGCCATGCCCATCATCGTCACCGGCGCCGCCGGATTTATCGGCCATGCCGTTTCGCATGCCCTGCTCGACCGGGGCGAGGCGGTAGTCGGAATCGACAATCTCAACGATTATTATGACGTCGCGCTGAAGCAGGACCGGCTGGCGACGCTCACCGCGCGCGATGGGTTCAGCTTTCACCGCATCGACATTGCCGAGGCGGAGGCGGTTGCCGAGATCGTGCGGACGAGCGGTGCCGACCGCGTCATCCACCTCGCCGCCCAGGCGGGCGTGCGCTATAGCCTGGAAAATCCGCTCGCTTATGGCCGCTCCAACCTCGCCGGGCATTTGGCGGTGCTGGAGGCGTGCCGGGCAGCGGATGTCGCGCATCTGGTCTATGCCTCCTCCAGCTCGGTTTATGGCGACCGCCCGTTGGCGGGTCAGGGTTTTCGTGAGGATGACCCGACCGTCACGCCTGTGTCGCTCTATGCCGCGACCAAGCGCGCGTGCGAGCTGATGAGCCAGAGCTACACGATGTTCGGCTTTCCGCAGACGGGCCTGCGATTCTTCACCGTTTACGGGCCATGGGGTCGCCCCGACATGGCCTATTTCTTCTTCACGCAGAAAATGCTCGCCGGTGATCCGATCGAGGTGTTTGGTGAGGGCAAGCTGGCGCGCGATTTCACCTTTATCGACGATATTGTCGCGGGCATTTTGGGTGCGCTCGACCATCCGCCTGCCCGCCACGGCCACCGGGTGCTCAACATCGGCAATTGCCAGCCCGAAACCGTGCTCGCGATGATCGGCGCGCTCGAATCCGCGCTTGGGGTTAAGGCCAAGATGGTGATGAAGCCCAAGCCGCCCGGCGATGTCACCGCGACCTATGCCGATGTGACGCAGCTCGCCGCGCTGACGGGCTATGCCCCGCGCGTGTCGATTGACGAGGGCATGGCCCGGTTCGCGCATTGGTTTCGCGATTATTACCGCATCGGCTGATTGGCGAGCGCGAGCATGGCGGGGTTCACCGATACCGTTTTTTCGGTCGGCAGTTTCGCCGCTTCGGTCGCGCGTGCTGGGATAAATCCGGCTGCGCAACAGCCCGCCGCCGATCGACCAGCCCGGCCCGCACGAGAACGCGGCAGCGTCGCGCGGATCATAGCCAGCATTGTGGAGCGGATAGACACTCGGCAGGTCCGCCTCTCCCTCGGCCTGACGGTGAAGCCGTTGGCTGCGGCCAAATTCGGCCAGCGCACAACAACATCAGCAGATCGCGATGGGTGGGCGCGACCGCCCCCATAAGCGCCAGCGCCCGATCTTCATGGCGCTCGCAATATCGGTTGTTGACGAACCGCTCATCTCCTAACGCAGCCAATCAGCCGGACGGCGCGAAGCTTCTCAGGCCCCGGTTCGTTTGAGTGAAGTGACTGCGACGATGTTAGGCCTGCTGCGAAAGAAAATCTCCTCTTCCCGGCCACGCGCCGCCGCCCCGCTGGGGGAGCGGCTCTATGCGATTGGCGACATCC
>PNLG01000322.1 GCA_013822915.1 Sphingomonas sp.
TCATAATATTCGAGGTAGCGCAAACCCCCATGGATCAGCTTGGTTGACGCCGATGAAGTGTGGCTGGCCAGATCATCGCGCTCGACCAGCAGCACCGACTGCCCGTTCAGCGCCGCCTCGCGCGCGATCGCGGCGCCGTTGATACCGCCGCCGATGATGAGCAGGTCATATGTCATCGTTGTCAGATAGCGCGGCGCGGGCGATTCCTCCACTGGTCTTTGGTCCGTTTTTGGGCCCCGCTCTTTGGGATTGAGGGCAAAGTGCGTATGCCGGGGCCATGAAAAAACCCGCATCCGGCCTGCCGAGTCCGAAACAGATCCTCGACTTCATTGCCAAGTCTGATGTCCCCGCCGGCAAGCGCGAAATTGCCCGCGCCTTTGGCCTGTCCGCGCAGGAGAAGATCGGGCTAAAGGCGTTGTTGAGGGACATGGCGGATGAAGGGTTGATCGATTCCGCCCCCGGCCGCGCGTTTCACAAAATGGGCGGCGTGCCAAAGGTGACGGTGCTGCGCATCGTCGATGTGACCGATGACGGGACGGTATGGGGCAGCCCGGAAAGCTGGCACGCCGACACACCCGTCCCCCGCCTGCGCGTGCGCGACCGGGGCAAGGGGGCGCTTGGCGTCGGCGACCGGGTGCTGGCGCGCACCGAAGAAGCGGGCAGCGGCCATGTCGCCCATCCGATGAAGCGGCTCGCGCGCGGGGAAGAGCTCGTGCTCGGCGTGCTGCGCGAAGAGGGCGGCAAGCTGTGGCTGACGGGGGTAGAGAAGAAGGAGCGGCGCGACTTTGCGGTCAGCGACGCGGGCGATGCCGCGCCCGGCGATCTGGTGCTGGCGGAGAAAACCGGCCGTCCGCCGCGCATCACCGTGCGCGTGACCGAGCGGCTGGGCGATCCCTTTGCCCCGCGCAGCTTTTCGATGATTGCGGTCCACAAGCTGGGCATTCCGGTTGACTTCACCGACGAGACGCTCGCGGAGGCAGCGCAAGTCGCCCGCCAACCGCTGGGCCACGACCGCGAAGATCTGCGCGACCTGCCCATCGTCGCGATTGATCCGGAGGATGCGCGCGATCACGACGATGCGGTCTGGGCCGCCCCTGATGATGATCCCGGCAATGCGGGCGGCTGGCGCGCGGTCGTCGCGATTGCCGATGTCAGTTTCTACGTGCGGCCTGGCTCGGCCATCGACCGGGATGCGCGGCGGCGCGGCAACAGCGTCTATTTCCCCGACCGGGTGGTGCCGATGCTCCCCGAAATCCTGTCAGCCGATGTCTGTTCGCTGAAAGCGGGGGCGGACCGCGCCGCGCTTGTCTGCCACTTGCAGATTGGCAAGGCGGGCGCGCTGAAGGGCTGGCGCTTCACCCGCGCGGTGGTGCGCATCCGGGCGAACATCGCCTATGAAGCAGCGCAAGCCGCGATCGACGGCGTGCCCGACCTAGTCGCGGCTGACTTGGTGGAGGACGCGCTAAAGCCCCTATGGGCGTGCTGGCGCGCGCTCGCGACGGCACGGGCACGGCGCGCACCGTTGGAGCTGGACCTGCCCGAACGGCGCGTGATGCTCGATGAAAAGGGGCGGATATTGTCGGTGGCGCCGCGCGAACGGCTCGACGCGCACCGGCTGATCGAGGATTATATGATCGCCGCTAATGTCGCCGCCGCCAAAGCGTTGGAGGGCAAAAAGGCGCCCGTCATGTACCGCGACCATGAGCCGCCTGCGCGCGAAAAGCTGGTCGCGCTCAAGGAATATTTGAAAACCTTTGGCATCGAATTCGCGCTGGGCCAGGTGATCCGCCCGGCGACGTTCAACCAATTGCTCGACCGGGTGGGGGAGGTCGATCACCGCCCGCAAGTGATGGAGCAGGTGTTGCGCAGCCAGACGCAAGCCTATTACGCGCCCGCCAATAGCGGGCATTTCGGGCTCGCGCTTGGCTCCTACGCGCATTTCACCTCGCCTATTCGTCGCTATGCCGATCTGATCGTCCACCGCGCGCTGGTGGGCGCTTATCAGCTTGGTCCTGGCGGCTTGAGCGAGAGCGAGGCTGCCGCCATGGCGCAGATCGGCACGTCGATCTCGATGCTGGAGCGCCGCGCGATGGAGGCGGAGCGTGACACCATCGACCGCTATGTTGCGGCGTTCCTGAGCGAGAAGGTGGGCGATGTGCTCGACGCGCGGATCACCGGGGTGCAGTCGTTCGGCTTTTTCGCGACCGTGGAGGGGGTGGGTGGCGACGGGCTGGTGGCCGCGCGCGACCTGGGCCGCGAGTATTTCCGCTATGACGAAGCGGCGCGCGCGCTGGTGGGGGAGGAGTCGGGCACCAGCTATAGCTCGGGCATGCGGCTGAAACTGCGGCTGGCGGAGGCGAACCCGGTGTCGGGCGCACTGCGGTTCGAACTGGTCGAGAGCGAGGGGAGCGGCGGTGATGGGCGTGGCGGCCGCCCCCCACGCACGCCACCGCCGGGCCGGGGCAAGCGCATCATCCGCCGTGGCCGCCCCGGCAATATCCGGCATCAGGGGCGGGGGGATAGCCGGGGCTAATGATCGTGGCTCGCCAATGGTGCGGCAACATTTAGGCCGTGGCGAGGCGAACCCGTTCTGCCGATAACTCACGAACTCTCGACATCAAGGACGGTTCGGTCCTGCCCTGAACCCGCGCTTCAGCAATCTGAGCGAAAAGTCGCCGCTTTTCGCTATCTAGCTGCGATATACGTGCTTGCTTGGTCATACGACTCCTATAGCAACTTAGATCCTAAAATACGAGTTTAATCGCTTTCAATTATGTCATCATGCTCACTGAATTTATCCGTAATCGCAAGGAGGGCCATCATCCTTGCGACATCGCGAACCATATCGACCGCTTGAAGTTCCGTTCCTGGCGCTTCGTCCTTGAACCGATCGACCTTGTTGCTTGTCGCGGTGACAATACCCCAAATCCGGCGATCGGTTCCTGAGCCGGTGCGAATCGGAATGCAGACGACCGATCGATAGCGATCGAGATCATAGCTGCGTGCTTTGGCGTTCGGGACGGAAAATCGTCGCTGAACTCTCCGATCACTTGTGTTGCCTTCGATCACTTCGGCATCATCGGACCAAGCGGTTCCGGTATAGCCTTCGCCCTTTCGCCAGGATCGACCATCGCTTTCTGCGCCCGCGCGATCCGCCCAACCTGCCGCGATCCGAAACGCTTCATCTTCGGCTAAGTCGATTTCAAACACAGACAACGTCCAATATTCTCCCGCATCAAATCCGATCGCCGCCACCAAGTCGTAGATTGCGACATTCAATGCTTCGCTGGCAGTGCTAGCCGTGTCGAGTTCGCTCGTTAAGCATTGCTCGATCATTTCAATCATGTTCGCAAGGGCATTCAATCGGTGGACTCGACGGCGATCTTGCTCCCGCCAAGTCTGAGTTTCTTGTTCTAGTAGCGCTTGCGTCACCTTTCCAGCATCAATTGCTTTTTCTGCTACCTCTTCTACTTTGCTCAAACTTGAAGAAAGCTCAATCTTCTTGAAATCAAATGCGGCCGCGGCGACGCCACATAGGAGAGCAGTGAGACCGCCGCCGACTTGCATTGTTAGGCTCAAAGCCTTGTCATCAACCGATCGGCTCATGGTGCCGACAAAAGCCCCAAAAACACCAAGGCCGATAAGCCACGGGCGCCTTCCTTCCAACCAGCGAATGCGGTCGGTCAACTTTTTCCAGACACCCCGATGCTCGGTGGTCAATTCGCGTCTTAGTTGGTCAAAATCGATCATGGCGAATCTTTCGAGAGAAACTTAAATTTTCATCTCGAACTTACCCCGCCGTAAATGTCATCCCCGCCTTGTCGATCAGCCGCTGGCGAAGCGGGGCGCCCATGATGGCGCCGGGCGTCCAGATGCCGCCCGCCGCGTCAGGCACGTCGTGGACCAGGCAGAGCGCCGCCTGCGCAATCATCTTGCTGGTGGAGCCATAGCCGGGGTCTTTGTCGCCCGTCACGACCGCGTCGATGCGCTCCCCGCCGCCCATCTCGCCCACGAACAAAATGTCGTAATGGCCGCTCTCGCGCTCTTCCTTCGACGGGCCTTCGCCCGGCTTTGGGCCCTTGTCGCTGGCGAGCGGGTTGATTTTGGCGATCGCCTCTGCGGCCGCCTTGCCCATGTCGCCCAGCCCGGCGACCATCATTTCGTCATAGACGAAATCGGCGCCATAGGCTTGCCCGAGCAGGAAATTGGTGCGGTGGACATTCTTGGTGTTGATGGGCGCCATGATGAAGGGGGCGGTCCATGCCTCGATCGTGCGGTCATATTCGGGGAGCAGCCCCGATGGCTGGCTCGGTCCGGTAAAGCCGGGTGCGAGCGCAAACGGATTGGTCAGCACCGCGATGATCGACGGATTGCGTGCCGCCGCCGCCAGCGTCGCTTTCAGGCTCGCTGCCGTGCCGCCCGAAAACCCGCCCTTCATTGTGCGCACCCGGCACTTCACGCGGGGGCAGGGGGTGCCAAAGCGCGCCTTGGCCGCTTCCTGCAGCGTCAGCACGCCAAGGTCGAACGGGATCGAATCAAAGCCGCAGCTGAACACGATCCGCGCGCCGGTTTCTGTCGCGCGAGCATGGTGCTTGTCGATCATCTCGCGCATCCATGCGGGTTCACCGCAGAGATCGACATAAGCAGTGCCGGTGTCGGCGCACGCCGCGACCAGATCATTGCCATAAAGCTGATAGGGCCCCACCGTGGTCAGCACCACCGTCGTGCGTTCGCACATCGCGCGCACGCTGGCGGGATCATCGGCATTGGCGGTGATGAGCGGGGTGTCGGCCGGGGCGCCGATCAGATCGCGCACTTCCTGCAATTTGGTGAGCGATCGGCCCGCCATGGCCCAGCGGGTCGCGCCCGACTGCACCAGATATTCGGCGACGAGGCGACCGGTAAACCCGGTGGCGCCATAAACGATGATGTCGAAATCGCGTGCCATGCTGGTCCCTCTCCTGCCCTAAGCGGCTTCGCTAAACTGAAGGCTGGCGAGCCGCGCGTAAAGGCCGTTTTGCGCGATGAGCGCGCTATGGCTCCCGCTTTCGACAATCCGCCCCTCATCCATCACGATGATCCGCTGCGCCGCGCGCACCGTGGCGAGCCGGTGAGCAATGACGATGGTGGTTCGGTGGGCCATCAACCGTTCGAGCGCTTGCTGCACCAGCCGCTCGCTCTCGGCGTCAAGCGCGCTGGTCGCCTCATCGAGCAACAGGATCGGTGCATCGCGCAACAGCGCGCGGGCAATCGCCACGCGCTGGCGCTGACCACCCGACAGCCGCGCGCCGCCTTCGCCCAGGAAAGTGTCGAGCCCCTCGGGCAATTTGCGCAGGAATTCCGCCGCATTGGCGGCCTCCGCCGCGGCCCACAGCGCCGCGTCGCTTGCGCCCCAATCGCCATAGCGCAGATTGTCTCGCGCTGATGCCCCGAAAATCACCGTTTCCTGCGGCACCATCGCGATGTGGCGGCGAAGGCTGGCGGGATCGAGCCGGGGCAGCGCGATCCCGTCGATGGCAACGCTCCCCCCGGCGGGGTCGTAAAAGCGTTGGATGAGCTGGAACAGCGTCGATTTGCCCGCGCCCGATGGCCCGACCACCGCGACCGTTTCACCGGGGGCGACGTGCAGGGTAAAGTCGCTCAGCGCCGACACTTCGGGGCGAGTGGGATAGCGAAAGACGACCTGGTCAAACGCCACCGACCCGCGCACGGGCACGGGCAGTGGCGTGGGCGTGGCGGGCGCACGGATATCAGGGACTTCGCGCAGCAATTCGTCGATCCGCCCCGCGGCGCCTGCCCCGCGCAGCAAATCACCATAAACCTCGGTCAGCGCGCCAAACGCGCCTGCGACAATCCCGCCGGTCAGCACGAAAGCGGCGATCGACCCGCCGCTGATCCGTCCGGCGGCGACATCGACGGCCCCCTCCCACAGGACCATCGTGATCGAGCCAAAGATGAGGGCAATCACGATCGACGTCATCACCGCGCGCAACAGGATGCGGCGTTTGGCAGCGGCAAAGGTTGCCGCCACGGCGTCGGCAAAGCGCGCGCCCTCGCGCTGTTCCTGGCCAAAGGCCTGGACGATCTTCATCGCGGACAGCGTCTCAACCGCCATCGACCCGACATCGGCGACCCGGTCCTGCGAGGTGCGCGACACATTGCGCACCCGTCGGCCAAGCAGCACGATCGGCATGATCATCAGCGGAATGGCGAGCAGCAACAGCCCGGCAAGCTTGGGGGAAATCGCAAACAGGTAAATCATGCCGCCAATGCCGGTAAACGCATTGCGCAGCGCGACCGACACGGTGGTGCCGACCACCGTTTCAATCAGCGCGGTGTCGCTGGTCAGGCGGCTGGCGATTTCGGACGGGCGGTTTTCCTCAAAAAAACGCGGCGCCATTGTCATCAAATGGCCGTGCACCCGAGTGCGGATGTCGGCGACCACCCGCTCGCCCAGCCATGAGACGAAGTAAAAGCGCACCGCCGTGCCAATCGCCAGCACGACAACGATCATCAGCAGGTAATGGAAGGATGCGGCCACCGCCTCGGTCCCGCCCGCGCCAAAGCCGCGGTCGATCACGCGCTTGAAGCCGTAGGGAATGGCAATCGTCGCCGCCGAGGTGATCGTCAGCGCCAGCCCCGCCATTGCGAGCGCGCCGGGATAGCGGAGCACTTGTTGCCAGACGATGCGCAGACTTGCGAGGCGGCGCCGGGGTGCGGGCGCGGGAGTTTCTTCGGCCATGGGATGCCGCCCTAGCAGGGGCTTGGCCGCCCCTCAACGTCTATTGCCGGTGCGGCTTCCACGTCAATGGAACAAGCTCCACCCACCCATTGCGGGCATGTGATGTTCATTGCTCCCTCATCATATGGTGCTATGCGGTTATGGTGGGTGGCGGTTAACCCTGCCCACCGAGGGGGATATTTGATGCTGTACGACGCGTATGAAGTGCAAAAATCGATGTTTGCGGGGGCAAGCGCGATGGCCAATTTTGGCGCAGGCGTCCTCCAAAATCCTTCAAACCCCTTTGCCTATTTCGGGGGTGGTCCGATCCTTGCCTCGGCGCTGGAGGTATTCGCCCATGCAGCCGCCCCGCGCGGCAAGCCCGAATTCGCGCTTGACCGGACGGTGATTGACGGTCGCGAGGTTGCGGTTGTCGAGCAGGTGGCGATGCGGCTGCCCTTTGGCCAGTTGAAGCGTTTTGCGCGCGATGGCGTCGAGCAGGGGCCAAAGCTGCTGATCGTCGCGCCGATGTCGGGGCATTATGCCACGCTGCTGCGCGGCACGGTGGAACGGATGCTGCCCTTTGCCGATGTTTACATCACCGACTGGCGCGACGCAAAGCTGGTGCCGATGTCGGACGGCAAGTTCGACCTTGACGATTATATCGACTATCTGATTGCGTTCCTTGAACATATCGGCCCGAATGAAGGCGCAGGCGGCACTCATATGTTGGCGGTGTGCCAGCCATCGGTGCCCTGCTATGCGGTTGCCTGCCTGATGGAGGCGGACAAGCACCCCTGTCGCCCCAAAACGCTGACGATGATGGGCGGGCCGATCGACACGCGCGAGGCACCGACCGCCGTGAACACGCTGGCGACCAAGCGTCCGCATGCCTGGTTTGAACAAAATGTGATTGCGACCGTGCCGATGACCTATACGGGGGCGGGGCGCAAAGTCTATCCGGGCTTTTTGCAATTGGCCGGGTTCATGTCGATGAATCTGGGCAGTCATATGATTTCGCACTGGGAAATGTTCAAACATCTGGTGCAGGGTGACGGCGAAAGTGCTGACGCGACCAAGGATTTTTATGAGGAATATCGCTCCGTCTGCGACATGACGGCGGAGTTTTATTTGCAAACGATCGACGTGGTGTTTCAACGCCATGCAATTGCCAACGGCACCTATATGCATCGCGGCCGCCCGGTCGATCCGGGCGCGATTACCGACAT
>PNLG01000177.1 GCA_013822915.1 Sphingomonas sp.
TCACCGCCGCCGAGGTCCAATTGACCGCACGCTTCCACCGCAACGCCTGTTCGGGCGTGCCGCGCAACTGGGTCCCGAAAAAGGCGAAATTTTCCTTGTCGAAGGCGCTTGGGAGGACGCCTGCAAACTCGTCGAGCGACCGGATCAGCAATTGATCCCTGAGCACCGCCACCGGCGCGTCGGCAAGCACCTTGGCGATCCCCGATACCGCGCTCGGCTGACCGACAACTACGGTGTCGGTCGGCGTGCCGACACCCTTCAGATAAGCGGCAAAATCAAACCCCGGCGTCAGCTCGACGAGTTGGGCGACGCTCATCTTGTTATAGGTCGCATCAGCATTGCGGCTCTGGACGTTGGTCCAGTGCGCCTGGGCGATCTGGGTTTCGAAATCGACCACTGCCTTGGCACGCGCCTCCGCGTCGGGCTCGCCCGCAAGCGTGAACATCCGCGCGATATGCCCTTGATAGGCTGCCTTGGTCGCCTGAAGCTTGGGATCAGTGCTGAGATAATAGTCGCGGTTCGGCATCCCGAGCCCAGCCTGCCGCACGCTGACGACATAGCTGTCTGGGTTCTTGGCATCGGTTGAAACCCCGGTTCCGAACGGCACAGCGATGCCGTTACGGCTCGCCTCTATCGCCAAGGCGACATAATCTGCCTTTGATGTCAATGACTTGATCCGCGCAAGCCAGGGCTGGATCGGCGCGATCCCCTTCGCTTCGATTGCTGCGGTATCGAGATAGGCGGCATAGGCCCGGCCGATCTTTGACGCGGGATTTTTGGCGGCGGCCTCCAGCAGCGCGCGTGTGCGCAGCTGCGACAGATCGGCAAGCGTGTCGAACGCACCGAAGCTAGGCTTGTCGCTCGGGATTTCGGTGCGCTTCACCCAGCCGCCGCCGGCAAATTCCGCGAAATTGTCACCCGGTGCGACGCTGCGGTCCATACCCGTCTCGTCAAAGCCGAAGCTGCCAATGGCGGGCTTGCTGGCAAGCGGCTTTCCCGATGACGCAAATGCCATGCCGGCCATGATCGCAGCGAACGCCCCACCCGCAGCAAGGGTGACGAAAGTCTTACGATGCATCATCTTCTCCCCGGAATCCTCGAACTTTTAGCCCGTTATCGCCAATGGGCGGCACGCATCGGCGCCGCCCTTATTCTGTCGATCAACTCACCAGATGCGCACCCGCGCTTCGGGGGCGAGATATTGCTTCTCGCCGGGCTTGGCGCCGAATGCCGCATACCAGGGATCGAGATTGCGCACGGTCGCGGTGCGATATTCCCCCGGCGAATGCGGATCAGACAAGAGCTGCGATCGCAATGCGCGTTCGCGAGCCTTGGTGCGCCAAACTTGCGACCAGCCGAAGTAAAAACGCTGATCGCCGGTCGTCCCGTCGATCACCGGCGCGGGCTTGCCACCGAGCGAGGCGTGGTAAGCATCAATCGCCACCGACAACCCCGCCAGATCGGCGATATTTTCCCCCAGCGTCAAACCGCCCTGGATCCGCTGGCCCGGGAGCGGTTCATAGGCATCATATTGCGCCACAAGCTGCGCGGTCAGCTTGTCGAACGCTTCGACATCGGCCTTGGTCCACCAATCAGTCAGCTTGCCCGTCGGATCATATTTGCGGCCCTGATCGTCGAAATGGTGGCTGATCTCATGGCCAATCACCGCGCCGATCCCGCCATAATTGACTGCGGGGTCGGCCTTTGCGTCGAAAAACGGCGGTTGCAGAATGGCGGCGGGAAAGACGATTTCGTTCAGCACCGGATTGGCATAAGCATTGATCGTCATCGGCGTCATGAACCATTCGGCCCGGTCAATCGGCTTGCCAAGCTTGGCGATGCCGCGGGCATATTCAAACGCATTGGCGCGCGCGACATTGCCGAGCAGGTCGCCGCGATCCACGGTCAACCCGGTGTAATCGCGCCACACGCTGGGATAGCCGATTTTCGGCGTGAACGACGCAAGCTTGGCCCGCGCCTTCACCTTCGTCTCCGCCGTCATCCACGTAAGATTGTCGATCCGCTTGCCCATCGCCGCGATGACATTTTTGACGAGCGTATCGACGACCGCCTTGGTCTCTGGTGGGAAATAGCGCGCGACATACTGCTTGCCGATTTCCTCGCCCAGCGCGCCCGACGTGGCGCCAACTGCCCGCTTCCACCGGTCGCGCTGCACCGCCTGGCCCGACAGCACGGGGCCGTAAAAGCTGAAATTCGCGTCATCAATCGGCGTTGCCAGCACGCCTGCAAAGCTGCGCACCACACGCAGCATCGCATAATCGCGCAGCACCTCGATAGGCGTATCGGCAAAGGCCTTGGCCTCGCCCGTGATCGCGCTTGGCTGCGCGACGATGAATTCCTTTTCACCCGCAACGCCCAGCGCAGCGCGGATTGCACCCCACGGCATGCCCGGCGCCTTGGCGTCGAAATCGGCGGCGCTCCACTTGTTATAGGTTTTGTCCGAATCGCGCGATTCGATCGCGGTCCAATGCGCGGTCGCCAGCGACTTTTCGAATTCGAACACCGCCTTGGCCCGCGCCTCTGCATTCGCGCCTTCACCGATAAGGCCCAGCATCGTTGCGACATTCGCCTGATAGGCGGTGCGCACCTTGTCGAGGTCGACCCCCTCCTTCACGTAATAGTCGCGGTTGGGCATCGCGATGCCGCTTTGCGTCACGTTCACGATGTAGCGTTCGGGTGCCTTCTCATCCTGCCCGACAAACACGCCGACCAGCCCGCCGACGCCCTTGCGCTGAAGCTTGGCCATTTCGGTGGCAAGCGCAGTCTTGTCCGCCGCCCCTTTCAACGCGGTCAGCCAAGGCTGGATCGGCGTGATACCACGCGCGTCAACCGCGGCCTGATCCATATAGCTGGCAAAAAAATCGCCGATCTTCGACCCCGGCTTGGCGGCCGCTGCCTCAAGGATGACTTTGGTTTGCGCAAGACTGCGGTCCTGAAGCACGTTGAACATGCCAAAGGCGGCGCGGTCGGCCGGGATTTCGGTTTTGGTCAGCCAGCCACCACCGGCAAAGCGGAAAAAATCATCGCCGGGCTGCACGCTGCGGTCCATGCCGGCGGTGTCAAAGCCATAGCTGCCGATTTCCGGCCCATTTGCGGGGGCAGCGGCGCTTGCCTGTGGCGGGGGAGCGGCTTCTTTCGCGATCGCGATTCCGGCCAAAGCTGCGGTCGCGAGCAATGAAGTGACAAAAAGTGTCGAACGCATGGAACATCCCCCAAACAAAGCCAAGCCACTTGTTTACGACAATGCACCGCCGGGTCAAACCGGTATCGCGCGCAACCACCCGGCTGCGGCGAACGTCAGCCGCGGTCGCGCATGATGCGGGCGGCGTCGCGCTTCCAGTCGCGTTCCTTGATCGCGTCGCGCTTGTCATGCGCCTGCTTGCCCTTGGCGAGCGCAAGTTCCACCTTCGCCCGTCCGCGCCCGTTGAAGAAAATCGACAACGGCACCAGCGTCATCCCCTGCCGCGCGACGGCCCCGTGGAGCTTGTTGATCTCGCGCTCGTGCAGCAACAATTTGCGCGCGCGCTTGGGCTCGTGATTATAGCGGTTGCCATGGCTGAATTCGGGGATGTTCGAATTGATGAGCCAGACTTGCCCGTCGCTGACCTCGGCATAGCTTTCGGCAATCGACCCCTCGCCGAAACGGAGCGACTTCACCTCGGTGCCGGTCAGCGCGATGCCCGCTTCATACACCGTCTCAATGGAATAGTCATAGCGCGCGCGCCGGTTTTCGGCGACGGTCTTTTTCTTGTCGAACATGGGTGGCTTTGGGCGCGGCATGGGTCAGCGGATGTAGGTCGCCGCCGCCCGAAAGGGAAGCCCGCGCGACCTACGCCACCCCCGCCCCCTCCAGCGCCGCATCCACTGCTGCCCGGCTCGCCTCACCCGGCCAGGTCATCGGCAGGCGCAGCGCGGTCGGGAAACCGGGCCGCACCCGGCTCATCGCATATTTCACCGGCCCCGGTGACGCATCGGTGAACATCGCGAGATGCAGCGGGAAGAGCAGGTCGTGGAGCCGCAGCGCCTCTGCCCGGTCGCCTGCTGCCCATGCCGCCTGAAAATCCGCGCACAGGCGCGGCGCGACATTGGCGGTGACCGAGATACACCCCACCCCGCCCATTGCGTTGAACGCGAGCGCGGTCTCGTCATTGCCGCTGATCTGCGCAAATCCCGCCCCACATGCCAGCCGCTGCTGCGTCACGCGCGCGAGATTGCCGGTGGCGTCCTTCACCGCGACAAAGCTTGCCGGAAACGCCGCGACCAGCCGCGCCATCGTCTCCACCGCGATATCAGTGACGGTGCGGCCCGGCACATTGTAAAGCACCACCGGCAAGTCGCAGCTCTCGGCCACCGCCTTGAAATGCTGAAAAATCCCCTCCTGCGACGGGCGGTTATAATAGGGCGGCACCATCAGCGCGGCGTCGGCGCCGACTGCCTTGGCGGCGGCGATATTCTGGATCGCAACCCGCGTGTCGTTCGACCCCGCCCCTGCAATTACTGGCACGCGCCCGGCCGCCTGATCGACGCACAAGCGCACGATGTGAAACTGCTCGTCTGCGGTCAGCGTCGCAGCCTCACCCGTCGTGCCACACGGCACCAGCGCCGCCGAACCTTCGGCAATCTGCCAATCGATCAGGTCGCGATACGCAGCCTCGGCAAACCGGCCATCGCCGTCAAACGGCGTCACCAGCGCCGGGATAGAACCAGAGAACATCGGATAGCCGCTCCGCAAGGTCGGTTTGCCGCCGTAATTGGCCGGAACCGGGACATTTTCGTTGACGACAGATAAGGGCCAATGCCCTATATTGTCCATATGTTCGCGACGCATTGGAAACCCGCTATGTTGCTCGCCGCATCGGCGGGATTGATGGCGGTCGCGAGCGTCGATCAGGATCAACTCGACGCCTATCGCCAACAGCTTCAACAAGCGCCCGCGTCCGACGCGATTGCGACCGCGATCAGCGACTGGAAGAATGTCGAGCGATCGGACGGCTTGAGCTTTGACAGCCATGCGGCGTTCCTGCTCGCGCATCCCGGCTGGCCCGGCGAAGCGGCACGGCGCAAGGCGGCGGAACAGGCAATTGACCCGACAAGCTGGTCGCCGGGCGCCGCCGCGAGCTATTTCCGGCGTTTCCCGCCTCTCACCAACACTGGTGCGGTGCGATATGCGCAGGCGCTTGCCGCAGTCGGGCAGGCCGATGAAGCACGGACGGCGGCGCGCGCGGCGTGGCGGCGCGGTTCATTATCGGCGGCCGACGAGGCGATTGTGCTGACCGATTTTGCGGCCGCGCTGTCCCCGGCGGATCATGACGCACGCATCGACGCGCTGCTCTGGGCAGGCGCGACGACCGCGGCGCAGCGCCAGCTTTCGCTGACCAGCGCTGACAAACGCCCGTTGTTCGAGGCGCGGCTGGCGCTGCGGACCAAGGCGGTGGATGCCGCCGACAAGCTCGCACTGGTTGAGGCGCGCTTTGCAAACGACCCTGGCTTGCTCGCCGATCGCGCCTTGTGGTTGCGTGCGACCAATCGCTGGGCCGAGGGGCGCGCGCTGCTGGCGGCCCCGCACCGCTTTGCCGAGCCGCCGGCGGACGCCGCCAAATGGCTGGAGCTGATGCTCAGCCATGCGCGCAGTGCCGCCGCCGATGCGCAATATGACACCGCCTTTGGCATCGCGCGCCAGCTTGACGATGCCTTTCCAGTGGGCACATTGGTCAACACGCGCAGCTATGCCGAACGCGATGCCTATACCGATCTTGCCTGGCTTGCGGCGCGCACCGCAATGGGCACGCTGGGCCGCCCGGCTGATGCAGCGGGGCTGTTTGAGCTTTATTCGGGTGGCTCTGCCTCCCCCACGGTCCGCGCCAAGGGGCTATACTGGGCGGGGCGGGCAGCCCTTGCCGCCGGGCAGACCGCACGGGCCACCGCACTGTTCGAACGCGCCGCCAATTTCCGCGATCAGTTTTACGGCCAGCTTGCCACCGAAAAGCTCGCCCGCGCGCTGACGCCGCCGCCCCCCGTCGCGGGGCTCGCGGTCGACAAGCCAGCGCGCAACGCCTTTTACGCCCGCGAAATCGTGCGCGCCGCCCGCTATCTCGGCACGATGGGCGCCTATCAGGATCAAACCGCGTTCGTTCGCCAGATCGCGATCGACGCCAAATCCGAGAGCGATCACGCACTGGCAATCGAGCTGTCGCGCAGCCTTGGCCGCCCCGATCTGGGCGTGATGGTGGGCAAAAGCGCCTCACTCAACGGCCTGTCGGACTATGCCGCCACCGGCTATCCCAGCGTCAAAGTGCCCGAGGGGGCAGCGGATAGCTGGACGATGGTTCATGCGATCACCCGCCAGGAAAGCCAGTTCGACCGCGCCGCAATCAGCCGGGTTGGCGCGCGCGGCTTGATGCAGCTCATGCCCGGCACCGCGCGCGAAACCGCCGCCAAGCTGGGCCTCGCCTATGACAGCGGCGCACTCACCGCCGATACCGATTACAATATCCAACTGGGATCGAGCTATTTTCAGCGGCTCTACACCCAATATGGCAGCTACCCGCTGGCGATTGCCGCCTATAATGCGGGCGGCGGCAATGTGAACAAATGGCTCGCCGCCAATGGCGATCCGCGCCAGGGCCAGATCGACATGATCGACTGGATCGAGGCGATCCCGTTCAGCGAAACGCGCGGCTATGTGCAGCGCGTGCTGGAAAACGCCGTCGTTTATGACTTGCTCAATCCCGAACGCAGCCGGTCGCAGGGGCAGGCGCGGCTAAGCTGGTATCTGGGCCGCAAACCCGGCTAACATCGCCCCCGCGATGGACCATCCCAATTACATCACGCCTGCGGGCTATGCTGTGCTGCGCGCCGAATATGACCAATTGCTGGGTGAAGAACGACCCCGCATCGTCGACGTCGTCGCCTGGGCAGCGGGCAATGGCGACCGCAGCGAAAATGGCGATTACATCTATGGCCGCAAACGGTTGCGCGAGATTGACCGGCGGCTGGGGTGGCTTGCCAAGCGGATGAAGGCCGCCAAGGTCATCGACCCCGCGCAACAGGGCGACCGCACTCGCATCTGGTTCGGCGCGACGGTGACGATCGCCGACCCGGACGATCGAGAGCGCACGCTAACCCTCGTCGGCGATGATGAGGCGGATGCCGGTGCCGGGCGGATCGGGTGGAGCGCGCCGATCGCCCGCGCGCTGCGCGGCGCCGCGATTGGCGACACCCGGCGCGTGACTTTGCCCAGCGGGATGGTCGATTATGAGGTGCTCGCAATCACCTATCCCGCATAGCGCCCACCACGACGCACCGGGGTTGAATCGACAGCGACGCCACGCTTTGGCATCATGACGCCAGAGTGATTGGGGAGAGCAAAGATGGGACATTCCGGCATCCGATTTGGCATGGGCAGTGCGCTGGCGGTGCTCGCCGCAATCCCCGCCCCCGCCCAACAGTCGCCCGCCAGGCAATCGTCTGCTCAGCAGGCGCCGGTGCAACCAATCACGCCGCAGGAACGCGCGCAGGGTACCGCCGCCAATGGCGGGATCGTCGACCAATTTGGCGGCGCCTATACCGGCCGCCAAAATGCCTATGTCGAGGCGATTGCGCGCAAAGTGGCAGTTCGCTCCGGCCTGTCTACCGACCCCAACGCGTTTACCGTCACGGTTCTCGATTCACCCATCGACAATGCGTTCGCGGTGCCCGGCGGCTATGTTTATGTGACGCGCGGGCTGCTCGCGCTCGCCAATGACGAGGCGGAGCTCGCCGGTGTGCTCGGCCATGAGGTCGGCCATGTCGCCGCCCGCCACAGCCGCAAGCGCGAAAGCGCCGCCACCCGCAACGCCATTTTGGCGATGCTCGGCCAGATGGCCGTTGGCGCGGTCATCAAGAACACCAATGTCAGCAAT
>PNLG01000313.1 GCA_013822915.1 Sphingomonas sp.
CTGCCGGGCGGCACGGCCTGCACCTTTGCGCTGGTCGAGGGCTTGCGGAGCGCGGCGGGCTATGTCGTCGGGGGCCAGCGCCAGTTTCGGGTCGATGCGGGCGGGCCAGTGGCGCGCGCAGTCCTGCCCAGTCGCTATGGCAGCGAGGTTGAGGAAGATCAGGTGTTTCTGGTCGCCGCCAATATGCCCGCAACGCGCGCGTCGGTGGCCGCCAATGCCTATTGCGCGGTCGACGGTATCGGCGAAAAGGTCCCGGTCGATGTGCTGGACGATGATATCCCGGCGCAATTGCTGGGTGAGCTGGGCACCGATAACTACCAGGTCAGTAGCTTTTTGGAGGAAGCCGGGCTTCCCGCGACACTCCCCACCGCCACCGCCGATCGCAAAGCCGCGCTCGCCAGCGTGACCGCGCTCAAATGCCGTCGCCCGCTCCCGCCGGGGCGCGACGTCGCGCTGATCTGGTCGGGGCAGATTGCGGGTGCTGGCGGCAAGCTTGCGGGGGTGGATCAGCGGTTCGACTTTACCGTGCGCAAGCCGTTTGCCGCGCGGTTTGAATGTTCGCGGGTCAACCCGCAGGCGGGCTGTTCGCCGGTTGAAAAGGCGTGGGTGCGCTTTTCCGCGCCAATCCCGATGGCAATGGCCCGGCAAATCCGGATCGAGACGGCAACTGGCACGCGCATCGCGCCCAAATTCGGCGACGATGGCGCGCGCGGCGACACCCGGACCGCGGCGACGATCAGCGACATCGGCTTTGCCGCCCCCCTGCCCGCCGCGACCACCGCCACGCTGGTGCTGCCCGCCGGGATCAAGGACGAAAGCGGACGCGCGCTGACCAATGCGACGCGGTTCCCGCTCGCCATCCGCTTTGACGAAGCGCCGCCGCTGGTGAAGTTTGCCGCGAGCTTCGGGATTTTAGAAGCGAAACAGGGCGGCATTCTGCCCGTCACCGTCCGCGGTGTTGAACCCGCGCTCCAGGGGCGCACCCAGGCGATCAGCGGCCAGGCGCTGCGCGTCGAGGGGAGCGATGGCGACATCGCGCGCTGGCTGCGCACCGTCGCGCGCGCCGATGATTATGCCAGCCACGAGGAAAAGCGCGGCACCGAAACCGTGACGATCAACGACACTGGGTCAAAGCCGGTGCTGACGGGCGGACGGGGCAGCGCGCTTTCCGTCGCGCTGCCGGGCAAGGGCAAGGATTTCGAGGTCGTCGGCGTGCCGCTCGCCAAACCGGGTTTCTACGTGGTTGAGCTGGCCAGCCCGCGGCTGGGCGCCGCACTGCTTGGCCGCAATGCCCCGCGTTATGTCGCGAGTTCCGCGCTTGTCACCAATATGAGCGTGCATTTCAAATGGGGCCGGGGCGCCAGCCTTGCCTGGGTGACGACGCTTGATGGTGCAAAGCCGGTCGCGGGGGCCGATGTGCGCGTGACCGACAGTTGCGACGGCAGGACGCTCGCGACCGGCCGCACCGATTCCTCAGGCGCGGTTCGCTTTACCAGCGGGGTGGACGATCCCGAAAGCTATGCGAGCTGCCCGCGCGCGGAGTCCGACGATGCCGGGTCGGGCGCCCACCCCTTGATGATTTCGGCCCGCAAAGGCGGCGATTTCAGCTTTACGCTGACCGATTGGGGCGAGGGTATTCGCCCCTATGACTTCGACCTGCCCTATGGCTATGACGCGCGCGGCGACATTTTCCACACCGTCTTCGACCGCGCGCTCGTCCGCCAGGGCGAACCGATCCATATGAAGCACATTCTGCGCGCGCCCGTCGCTGCCGGGTTTGAAGTGTCGGGCGGGTTTTCGGCCACGCTCCGGCTGCAGCATCGCGGGTCGGACACGCAGTTCGACTTGCCCCTCACCATCGACGCAAACGGCATTGGTGAAAGCGTGTGGACCGCGCCCAAGGCCGCACCCATGGGCGATTATGAGCTGCAAATGATCCGCGGCGACAACACAATTTATTCGGGCCAGTCGTTCAAGGTCGACGAATATCGCCTGCCCACTATGCGCGCGACGGTGAGCGGGCCAAAGGAGGCGGTCGTCAAACCAAAATCGCTGCCGCTTGACCTGTTTGTCGGCTTTTTGTCAGGCGGGGGTGCTGCCAATCTGCCGGTTGACCTACGCATTGGCTGGTTTGGCGGGGTGCCGACCCCCGATGGCTATGAAAGCTATGATTTCGGCGGCAAAGCACTGCGCGAAGGGGTTCGCCCGCTGAACGGCGACGGCGAGGAGGAGGCGGGCACGCTCCCCCCCACCCAAACGCTGCCCGCCAAGCTCAGCGCCGATGGCACCGCGCGCCAGAGCATCGACATCCCGCAAAGCCTTGACGGGGCAGCGAATATGCGCGTCGAGATGGATTATCAGGACGCGAATGGCGAAACACTGACCGCGTCGCGCAGCATCGCGATTTACCCATCTGCGGTGCAGCTTGGGCTCAAGACCGATGGCTGGTTGATGAAAGCCGACGACCTGCGGCTGCGCCTCGTCGCGCTCGATACCGAGGGCAAGCCGATTGCCGGGCAGCAAATTGCGGTCGCGCTCTATTCCCGCGAAATCCTGACCGCGCGACGACGGTTGATCGGCGGCTTTTACGCCTATGACAATCAGGTCAAGACGACCAAGCTTGCCGCCGCCTGCACCGCGACCACCGATGCGCAGGGGCTGGCGGTGTGCAAGATCGACCCCGGCGTATCGGGCGAAGTCTATGCGGTTGCCACCACAGCGGATGCGCGCGGCAATGTCGCGCGCGCCACGCGCTCGGTCTGGCTGGCGGGGGAGGATGACTGGTGGTTCGGCGGCGACAATGGCGACCGGATGGACCTTATCCCCGAACAGCTCGCCTATAAAGCGGGGGAGACCGGCAAGTTTCAGGTGCGCATGCCGTTCCGCCGTGCAACCGCGCTGGTGACGGTCGAGCGCGAGGGCGTGCTGACCCATTTCGTCACCGAATTGTCGGGCAAAGATCCTGTCGTCGAAGTGAAAATGCCCGGCACCTATGCCCCAGATGTGTTTGTGTCGGTGCTCGCCGTGCGCGGGCGGGTGCAGGCCGGGTTCTGGGACTGGCTGAGCAATATCGGCGCGTGGTTTGGCCTCGCGAGCAAAGCCGAACCCGCACCCCCCGCCACCGCGCTGATCGATCTGGCCAAGCCCGCCTACCGGCTCGGCATCGCCAAGGTGAAGGTTGGGTGGGAGGGGCACCGACTGGGCGTGACTGTCAAGTCGGACAAGGCCCGCTATGCGGCGCGCGAGACCGCGCAGGTCGACATCGCCGTCACCCGCCCCGACGGCAAACCCGCCGCCCGCGCCGATGTTGCCTTTATCGCGGTCGACCAGGCGCTTGAACAACTGGCCCCCAACAACAGCACCGATGTGTTGAGCGCGATGATGGGCGAACGGCCACTGTCGGTGCTGACCGCGACTGCGCAGACGCAGGTCGTTGGCAATCGCCATTTTGGCAAAAAAGCCGTGGTCGCGGGCGGTGACGGGGGCGAGGGGGAGGCAGCCGCGCTCAACCGCGAAAATTTTCAGCCCGTGCTGCTGTGGCGCGGCCGGGTCGCGCTTGACGCGCGCGGGCGGGCGCGGGTGCCGGTGGTGCTGAACGATGCGCTCACCGGCTTCCGGCTCGTCGCGGTCGCGACCGATGGCGCGGCGCTGTTTGGGAGTGGTACGGCCCAAATCCGCTCGGCCCAGGACTTGAGCATTTTTTCAGGGATCCCACCGCTCGTCCGCTCGGGCGACCAATTCGGGGCGATCTTCACGCTGCGCAACGGGTCGGACAAGCCGATGACGGTCACCGCGACGGTCGATATCACCCCTGCCATTGCCAGCGGCCGCCCGCTGACGGTCACCATTCCGGCGGGTGGGGCAGCGCCGGTGATGTGGCGCCTGACCGCGCCCGAAAACATGGGCGCACTGCGCTGGCAAGTCCGCGCGGAAAGTGCGGGCGGCAAGGCGGCCGACCAGATCAGCGTCGACCAACAAATCGTCCCCGCCGTGCCGATCGAGACATGGGCGGCGACGCTGACCCGCGTTGGCGGCGCGCCGATCCCGGTCATGGCCCCCGCAGGCGCGCTGGCCGGTCGCGGCGGCGTGGAAGTGCGGCTGACCGACAGCCTGGCGCCGCCACTCGCCGGGGTGCAACGCTATATGACGGCCTATCCCTATGATTGTTTCGAGCAGCGATTGTCGCGGATCGTGGCGCTGGGCGATGCGGGCGGCTGGACCCGGCTGGCGGGCGACATGCCGACCTATCAGGCGCCCGATGGCTTGCTACGCTATTGGCCGTCGGACAGTCTGGAGGGGTCGGAGGCGCTGACCGCCTATGTGCTCGCGCTGACGAGCGAGGCGGGGCTGCCAATCCCCGATGGCCCGCGTGCGCGCATGATCGACGGGCTGAAGGCCGTGATCGATGGCCGTCTGGCGCGCGAAAGCTATGGCGATGCGCGGCTGCGGCGGCTGGTCGCGTTCGCAGCGCTCGCGCGTGCGGGGGCTGCGACCACCGTCATGGTCGGCCAGCTTCAGCTCGCGCCCCGCGATATGCCCACCGCCCAGCTTGGCGATTATCTGAGCGCGATCGACCGGGTGCCCGGCCTTGCCAATGCGCAGGCCCTGCGCGCAGCGGGCGAGGCTGTGCTGCGCACGCGGCTGGTTTATGAGGGCACAAGGCTTGATCTCAGCGATCAGGGGAGCGCGGCGTGGTGGCTGATGTCGTCGGGCGATGAAGCGGCGATCAAGGCGCTGCTCGCCGTGCTCGGCAAACCCGGCTGGCAGGATGATGGCCCGCGGATGATGGTGGGCGTGAGCTTGCGGCAACAGCGCGGCCATTGGGACACGACGACCGCCAATGCCTGGGGCACGATTGCCGCGCGCAAATTCGCCAGCGTCTATCCGGCGTCGGCGGTCGCGGGCGTGACCACCGCGACGCTGGGGACGACCACGATTAGCCGGGTATGGCCGCTGGCGGAACCGCAACGGTTGCTTTCCTTCCCATTACCGCGCTCGCGCACCCCGCTGGCGCTCGCGCAGTCGGGCGGGGCAGGGCCATGGGCGGGGGTGCAGGTCGCCGCCGCCGTGCCGCTGCGCGCGCCGCTGTTTGCGGGATACCGCCTCGCGCGCAAGGTCGAGGTCGTGCAGGCGCGCCAACCGGGGCGCTATTCGCGCGGCGACGTCATCAAGGTCACGATCACGGTCGAGGCGTCGGCGGAGCGCAACTGGGTTGTCATCAGCGATCCGCTGCCCGCGGGCGCCACGATCATCGGCGATCAGGGCGGGCAATCGACGCTGCTTAACGCAAGCAGCAGCAGCGGCGGCTATCCGAGCTATGTCGAGCGTGGCGGCGCGACATGGCGCGGCTATTACGCGTGGATGCCGCGCGGCACCACAAGTGTCAGCTATTCGGTGCGGCTGAACGGGGTCGGGCGGTTCAACCTGCCGCCCACCCATGTCGAGGCGATGTATTCGCCCGCCATCCATGCCGATCTCCCCAATGCGCCCGTCACGGTCGCGGCGAATTGAGATGCGGGCGCGGATCAGCGGCGGGCTGAGCGCGGCGGGAGTCACTCCGGCACGGGCAGCGCTCAGCGCGCTGGGGCTGGCGCTCGGCATGGTCGCCATGCTCGACTTTGCGACGCGCCCGCCGCCCATGCCCGATTATGCGCAGGTGCGCGCGGCGTGGCAGCCATCTGAAGCATGGCTTTATGACCGGCACGGCGTGCTGATCGATTCGGCGCGCGTCAATTTCGCGAGCAGGCGGCTGGGCTGGACTGCACTTGCCGATGTCGCCGTGCCAGTGCGCGAGGTGATTGTGGGCGCCGAGGACAAGCGTTTTTTCGCGCATGGTGGCGTCGATTGGCTCGCGATGGCGGGCGCGGTGCGCGACCGGATCGCCGGAGAGGCGGGGCGCGGCGCGAGCACGCTGACGATGCAGCTTGCCGCCTATCTCGCGCCCGAGCTCTCAGCACCGGGCGCGCGCGGGTGGCGCGACAAGCTGCGCCAGATGCGCGCCGCCTGGTCGATCGAGCAGCGCTGGACCAAGGACCAGATTCTGGAGGCCTATCTCAATCGCGCCGGGTTTCGGGGGGAGGCGCAAGGGGTGGGGGCCGCCGCGCTCGCGCTGTTCGGCAAAACGCCGGACACGCTCGCACGCGACGATGCGCTGTTGCTGGCCGCCCTCCTCCCCGACCCGCAGGCGAGCGCGCCCACGCTGGCCCGCCGCGCCTGCGCCTATGCGCGCCGCGCCGATTGCCGGGGGTTGGAGGCGGGCGCCTGGGCGATGCTGGGGCCGCAGCGCAGCCTCGCGCTCGACCCCGGCCTCGCGCCGCATCTGGCGACCCGATTGCTGACCAAGCCCGGCGCGCGGATCACGACCACGCTGGATGCGCGGGTCCAGCGGCTGGCGACAATGGCGCTTGCCCGCCAGTTGCAGGGGCTGGGCGCGGGCCGCGCGCGCGACGGCGCGGTGATCGTGGTGGATAATGCCAGCGGTGAAGTGCGCGGCTATGTCGGCGGGGTTGGCGGCGCATCGACTGCGCGCGAGGTCGATGGCGCGGCCGCCTATCGCCAGGCGGGATCGACACTGAAGCCGTTTCTCTATGCGCAGGCGATTGAGCGGGGCTATCTGACCCCTGCCTCGATCCTCGACGATTCGCCGGTACAGCTCGACACCGCAACCGGGCTCTATGTGCCGCAAAATTACGACCGCGATTTCAAGGGGCCAGTTTCGGCGCGCACCGCGTTGGCAGGCTCGCTCAATGTGCCCGCGGTGCGCACGCTGTTGCTCGTGGGGGTGGAGCCGTTTCGCGACCAGCTATGGGACACCGGCTATCGCGGGCTGACCGAGGATGGGCAATATTATGGGTTCAGCCTGGCACTGGGCTCCGCCGAAGTGACGCTGCTCGAACAGGTTGCCGCTTACCGCAGTCTGGCACGCGGCGGGCGCTGGTCGCCGTTGCGGCTTACCACCGACGCGCCGGTCGCGCCCGACCGGGTCGTCACCAGCCCGCAGGCGGCGTGGCTGATCGGCGACATGCTGGCCGATTCCAATGCGCGCGCGGTGACGTTCGGGCTCGATTCCGCGCTCAGCCTGCCGTTCTGGGCTGCGGTCAAGACCGGCACGTCAAAGGGATTGCGCGACAATTGGTGCATCGGCTTTTCGCGCCGCTATACCGTGGGGGTATGGGTCGGCAATCTGGAGGGCGATCCGATGCGCGCGGTGTCGGGGACCAGCGGCGCGGCACCTGTGTGGCGCGATGTCATGCGCGCACTCGATCAGGGGGACGCATCGCCGCCACCGCCGCCTGCGGGTATCGAGCGCCAGGCAATTGCCTTTTCGGATGGGATCGAACAGCCACGCCATGACTATTTTCTGACAGGCACCGGCCAGGCGCGCTTTGTTGCCGCACCGGCGGCGGCCCGCCGGGCACGCATCACCAATCCGGTATCGGGCAGCGTCTATGCCCTCGACCCTGACATCCCGGTCGCGCGCCAGCGGTTGAGCATTGGGGTTAGCGGACAGGCAGCCGCGCACCGACTCTGGCTCGACCAGCGCAATCTTGGCGCGGCAGACGGCGGATCGCTGGTGTTGGCGGGACCGGGGCGGCACCTTATCCGCCTCGTCGACCTGAGCGGGCGCGTGGTCGATCAGGTCGCCTTTACGGTTCGCTAGTGCTTGGTCCACTTTCGTGGAAGCAGCACCAGCCCGCCCCCCCCCCCCCC
>PNLG01000343.1 GCA_013822915.1 Sphingomonas sp.
GTGGCGGTCACCCGCTCCCACCCGGCAAAGAAATTGCTCGCGAACATATCGGCAAAGCCCTGGCCCGCCATTTCCTTGATGTCGGCACCCGCCGCAAACGCCTTTTCGCTGCCGGTGAGGACCAGGCACCGCTGTGCCGGGTTGGCATCATATGCGCCAAAGGCGGCGATCAGATCGGCGAGCACCTGACTGTTGAGCGCGTTCAGCGCCTGTGGCCGGTTGAGCGTGACGAGCGTGACGGCGTCGTGATGGTCAACGAGGATCGTTTCGTAAGTCATAGCGGTTTCCATTCCTCTCCACCGGGCAGCGGCGCGAAAATTTCGTCGATCATGGCGTCGGTCACACCCGCAGGCGTGGCCGGGTTCCAGCGCGGTGCATTATCCTTGTCGATGATGACCGCCCGCACCCCTTCGGCGAAATCGGGAAGGGTGAGAACGCGGGCGCCGATGCGATACTCCATCGCCATATTCGCGGCGAAGTCGGCGCAGGACAGGCTGTCGGCCAACTGGCGCAGCGCGACCTTGCAGGTCTGTGGGGACTTGGTGGCGAGCGTCGCCAAGGTCGCCTTCGCCCAATCGCTGCCCTCACCGGCCAATGCGGCGAGGATGTCTTCATACCGATCCGAAGCGAACAGCCGTTCGATGCTGTCTGTGTGCGCAGCCAGTTTTGGGGCAGGCGGCGATGCCGATAGAGCGTCCAACACCACCCCCGGTTCGTCGCCGCGGTGGATACGCTCCTTGGCCTCCACCAGGCTCCCGCTGTCCAGATAGTGCGTCGCGAGCCCTGCCCACAAACACTCCGCCCCGTCGAGCCGCGCACCGGTCAGCGCCAGATACTGGCCCAACCGCCACGCGAGCCGCGACAGATACCAGCCACCGCCGACGTCGGGGAACAGGCCGATGCCGGTTTCGGGCATGGCCAGCCGCGTATTTTCGGTCGCAACGCGGAACCGCGCGGGCTGCGAAATACCCACACCACCGCCCATGGTGATGCCGTCCATGAACGCGATCACCGGCTTGGGGTAAGTGAACAGCAAATGGTTGAGCTGATACTCATCATGGAAGAATTTGCGGCCCGACACACCGCCATCGTTCAGCGCACTACCCCGCAGAAACGCGATATCACCGCCCGCGCAAAATCCGCGCCCGTCATGATGGTCGATCATCACCGCCCGCACCGCGTCATCGTCGCGCCAAGCCAGCAACGGGGCGGCCATCGCCTGCACCATTTCCAGCGTCAGCGCATGGATGGCCGATGGCCGGTTCAGGCTGAGCCGCGCAACGTCGCCCATGCGCACCGCCAACACCGCGCTCATGCCAGCGCCTCTACCGGCGCGTCAAAGACATCCCAGCGATTGCCAAATTTGTCGCGCAGCACCGCTACACGGCCATAGGCTTCTGATCGTGGTGGCTCGGCCAGCTCAATCCCCCTTGAGTGCCAGCGCGCGATCGCCGCATCGAAGTGCACGACGCGGATGAAAAAGGCGACGCGCTCGGCCACTTGGCGGCCGATAACCTCATGCTCCGCATCGGTTCGCGCCTCAACGAGCCGCAACCGCGTGCCCCCATCTGGGGCAACCTCCACCCACCGGTGCCCGGATTCGTGCGTGCCGTCCGTGGTCAGCGCAAAGCCCCAATCGTTGACATAATGCGCGATCGCATCGTCCATGGCGGGAACCATCACGGTCACCATGAACAACGACGCGACGCTCACTGCCGGGTCAGTTCGCGGCCGACGATCATCCGCATGACCTGATTGGTGCCCTCCAGAATCGAATGCACACGCAGGTCGCGCCAGAAGCGTTCGATCGGATAGTCCATCAAATAGCCATAGCCGCCATGGAGCTGCAACGCGCGGTCGACGACCGCACTACCGGTATCGGTCGCCAGCCGTTTCGCCATCGCGGCAAAGCGCGTTTTGTCGGGGGCGTTGGCGGTGACCTTCGCCGCTGCCATGTAGAGCAGCGCGCGCGCCGCCTCCAGCTCGGTTGCCATATCGGCGAGCATGAATTGTGTATTCTGAAAATCGGCGACCGCCGTGCCAAACTGCTTGCGGTCGCGAGTATAGCCAATCGCCTCATCAAGGCACCGCTGCGCGCCGCCCAGCGAACAGGCACCGATGTTCAGCCGCCCGCCGTCAAGCCCCATCATCGCGATGCGAAACCCCTCGCCCTCGCCGCCGACGCGGTTTTCCACCGGCACCCGCACGCCGTCGAGGATGACCTGCCGCGTCGGTTGCGAATGCCAGCCCAGCTTGCGTTCATTCGCGCCGAACGACACGCCCGGCATGTCCTTTTCGATGACGAGGCAGGAAATGCCCTTCGGCCCCTCCTCCCCGGTGCGGACCATTGTGACATAGAGATCGTTTTCGCCCGCGCCGGAAATGAATTGCTTGGTGCCGGTGACGACATAATGGTCGCCCGCCAGGACCGCCTTGGTCTTGAGCGCCGCTGCGTCGGAGCCAGAGCCCGGCTCGGTCAGGCAATAGCTCGCAATCCGGTCCATCGTGACGAGCGAGGGCAGGTATTTGTCCTTCACGGCCGCCGATCCGAATCGGTCGATCATCCACGCGGCCATGTTATGAATGCTGATAAACGCGCTGGTTGAAGGGCAGCCATAGGCCATTGCCTCCATAATCAGCGCCGCCTCCAGTCGGCCAAGATTGATGCCGCCCGATTCCTCGCTCACATAAATCGCCGCAAAGCCGAGTTCGGCCGCCGCCTTGATCGTATCACGCGGAAAAATATGCTGTTCATCCCATTCGGCGGCAAAGGGGGTGATCCGGTCGGCAGTGAACCGGCGCGCCAGATCCTGAATCTCGCGCTGATCGTCGGTAAGGTCGAATTGGGTCATGATCCACGCCATAACCCGAGCCGGTGACGATTCCCAGAGGGCGGTAGACGGACCAGTGTAGCGTTGGCATAGACCACTCACGCATGACGCCTTTGCTCCTCATCGACACCGGCCTGCGCCTGATCGCGATCGGGCAATTGCTGCTGATTGCGCTAGTAATCTGTCGTGGCACCGCGCCCCGCCTGATTCGCGCGGTGACGGTGTCGTTGCTCATCGGCGTGAGTGCGTATGTAACCATCGCCACGCCGATTTTCCTGAGGCTGAGCGGCCCGTTGTGGGCGACCGTCCAGCTTTTTGCCCAAGCTACCCCGTTGCTGCTGTGGGTGTTTGCCCATTTGCTGTTTGAACGCGCGATCAACCGCGTTGCCCTTGGCGGCGGGCTGATCGTGCTGCTGAGTTGCTGGGTCTGTTTTGCGCTGATCGACGGGTCCGACGCGCGTTTCTGGATTGCGCTGGTGCAGCGGGTTGTATCGCTGGTGCTTGTCCTCCATGCCATTGCGCTGGCGATCCGCGAGCGCGGCGACGATCTGATTGAAAAGCGGCGGCGGTTGCGAGTCGGATTCGTGATCGTGGTCGGGCTGGGCGCGGTGATGGTGCTGGTGGTCGAAATGATATTTGGATTCCGCCACCGCGATGTGCTGGCAACATTACCGCAAACCATCGTGATTTTCATGTCAGTGATGGGTGCTGGGACGGCGCTGCTGCAAAGCGACCCCGATTTGCTGTTTGATCCCGCCAAGCCCGCGCCCCCCGCGCCGACGCTGACCCCATCGGAACAAGTGCTGAAGGCAAAGCTTGATGCGGCGATGGCGGGCGGCATCCACCGCGAAACCGGGCTGACGATCGGCCTGCTGGCCAGCCGCCTGGTGGTGCCCGAACACCGGCTGCGCGCGCTTATCAACCAGCGCATGGGCCATCGAAACTTCGCCGCGTTCCTGAACCTCCACCGCATTGCCGATGCCCGGGTGATGCTGGCCGATCCGACGCTGGTTGACCTGCCCATTCTGACGATCGCGATGGATTTGGGCTATGGCAGCGTGGCGCCGTTCAACCGCGCGTTTCGCGATACGCTGGGCCAGACGCCGAGTGATTATCGGCGCACCGTCTTTGTTGAAAAAAGCTGATCGATTTCGAAACTGATCGGATATTGTGGCGCGCGACGCGACACCGCCCGGCCGCCGCGACACACAGCGCCCATCAGTTATGGAGTTTGCGATGGACGATTTCCTGACCGCCCAATTCTTTTTCAGTATTGCCAACCGCATCCGCTGGGCAGTGCAGATCGAGTTTACCCGCTATCTGATCGCGGCAGCAGGGGTCACGATCCTGTATGGCCTCATCAATCGCTGGATCGAGCATCGCCGGATTCAGCGCAACAAGGCGAGCCTCGCCGATCGCTGGCGCGAATTCCGCCGCTCGTTCGAGGCGATTCTGGTCTTTTCGCTCGTCAATCTGCTGACCTTTGCGATGTTGCAAGCGGGCTGGCTCCCCATCGCGGAGGGCGCACCGGTGGTCGGCGTGCTGATCGCGCAGGTGGTGGCGATGGTGATCATGCACGATACGTGGTTTTACTGGATGCACCGCGCGCTGCACCTGAAGGCGCTGTTCCGCCGCGCGCACGCCACCCACCATGTCAGCCGCACCCCGACAAGCTGGGCCGCCTATAGCTTTGCGCCGATCGAGGCCGTTTTTGAGAGTATTTATGTGCCCGCGATGTTCATCCTCATCGCCAATGTCGCGCCGATGCAGCCATGGGCAATCTTCATTTTCCTCGGCCATCAGATCGCGCGCAACGTGATCGGCCATTCGGGGTTTGAGCTGGCATGGCCGGGCTTCACCCGCTCCCCGCTGACCGGCTGGCTGACGACGACGACCCACCACGACCTCCACCATACCGAAGGGCGGTATAATTTCGGGCTATACTTCACCTGGTGGGACCGGATGATGGGCACCGAACATCCGAAGTATCACGAACGGTTTGAAGCGGTGGTCGGGCGGGGACGGGCTCAGGACGTGGTCGTCGCCTAACCGCCCGCCAACTCGCTCAGTAGCGCAGGCGTCAGCACTTGCGGCAACACCTCGGGTTCCGCCGCCCCCGGTTTGTAGAACAGGTATAGCGGCACGCCCGCGCGGTTATGCGCTTCGATGAAGCGGCCGAGCTTGGGGTCACCATCGGTCCAGTCGCCGACCATCACCGCAACATCATGCTTGGCGAACACCGCCTTCACCTGATCGGTGTCGATCGCAATGCGTTCGTTGACCTTGCAGGTCAGACACCAGTCGGCGGTGAAATAGGCGAACACTGGCCGCCCCTTGGCGCGCGCCTCGGCAAGCTTTTCCTCGCTGAACATCGCCTTGTTTTCAGCCGCCAGTGCGGCCGCCCCCGCCGCCCCCTTCGGCACCGGGCGGACGGCATAGGCGGTTGCCCCCGTCACCGCGATCAGCATGACCATGCTCAGCCAATGCGCCGACAGGCCGCTGTGCTGACGCTTGCCGATGATGAACAGCACCACCGCGACGCCCAGCGCACCGATCAGGCCGAGCGTGATCCCGTCGACGCCTGCTTCGCCGCCGAGCACCCACGCCAGCCAGATCGCGGTCAGGCCCATCGGCACGGCCAGAATCTGGCGGAAAGTCTCCATCCACGTCCCCGGTCGCGGCAAGGCCTTGCGCAGCGCTGGCACGAAGCCGATCGCGAGGAAGGGCAGCGACAGCCCCAGCCCTAGCCCCGCAAACACCGCGAGCGCGGCCGGCCATGGCAGCACCAGCGCTGCGCCAAGCGCTGCGCCCATGAACGGGCCGGTGCACGGCGTGGCGATGATCGCCGCCAGCGCGCCGGTCGCGAACGCCCCGCTCGACCCGCTCGCCGAATCGACGAACGCGGGCGTCGGGATTTCGAACAGCCCCGCCAGATTGAGCGTCAGCGCGACAACCAGCAGCAACAGCACGATGATCGTCGCCGGGCTCTGCAACTGAAATGCCCAGCCAACCGCCGCACCACCCGCGCGAAGCGCCAGGATCATCGCGCCCAGCCCGACAATCACCGTCAGCGCACCCGCCGTATAGGCCAGCGCCTCGCGCCGCGCTTCGCCCTCATTCACCGACCCCTTGGCAAGACTCAGCGCCTTAAGGCTCAGAATCGGGAACACGCACGGCATGATGTTAAGGATCAGGCCGCCCAGTATCGCCCCGCCCAGCGCGAGCAGCGTTGCCACCAAAACGCCGTTTTCCGGCCCGCCTGATGATCCGGTAGCGCCAGCGGCCGCCGCGACCGCACCGGGCGCTGCGGATACCAGCACGCCCTTTTGCGCGCCAATGCGCAGCACACCCTCAATCGGCCCCGCCCCCGGCTTCAACACTTCGGTGGAAATCACCAGCCGGTCGCCATCGCGCTCGACTTTTTGCGGGGCGGCATAATTCAGCCGGTCGGGCGTGATGGGAAAGAAATAAGCGTCCTTCAGCGGCGCGGTCGCGGGATAGGGAATGCCAATGCGCAAGCCCTTGCCGTCAATCTGATAGCTGCTCGCCATGCCAATCGGCTTGGGCAGCGCTTGCCGGTAAACGTCGAACTGCGCGCGGCGCGCCGGGTCAATCGCGCCGTCGCCGACGACCAGGTCGATCGAAAGATCAGCGGCCTCAGGCTGGCAAATCTCCTCGGTGCAAACCAGATATTGCGTCTTGAGCTTGACGGGCAGCTTGGTGCCGGGGGCCAGCCCCTTGGGCACATTGAGGGTGACGAGCACCGTATAACGCTGTTCGAACACATAATTCATCAACTCGGCCACGATCAGCGTCGTCGGCACCGGATAACGCGGGGCGTCCGCCGTCAGACCGGCGGGCAGCGACCAGTCGAGCTTGGCGGCAAAGCCCGCATCGCCGGGGTTCTGCCAATAACCGTGCCAGCCGGACTGCGGCGTTGCGTCATAGGCAATCGTCACGCTCTGGCCCGGCGCGGGGTGGTCGGTCTCGGCCATCAGCTTCAGCGCGATGTGCGGCCCCTTTCCAAATGGGTCGGGCGCTTGCGCGGTGGCAGGGGCAATCAAGCCCAGCCACATCAGCGCCGTCACAATAGCGAAACCAAGAGCGCGCATCGGATGATCCTTGTGATGTCCTTGCGCGTCGGTGCATAGCCGGTGCCAGACGCGCGATGCACCCGATGCACAAGGGGAGTTCAGATGAAAGTGAATGCCATATTATTCGCCAGCGCGCTCGCATTTGTTACACCCCTTTGCGTCGCGACAGCACATGCTCAAGACGCCGCCACACCCGCGCCTGCGCCCGCTGCGCCGCGCGCCACGCCCAAGCTGATCGTGGCGATTTCGGTCGATCAGCTTTCAGCCGATCTGTTCGCCGAATATCGCAACCACTGGACCGGTGGGTTCAAGCGGTTATTGACCGGCGCCGTCTTCCCCAGCGGCTATCAAAGCCATGCCGCGACCGAAACCTGCCCCGGCCATTCCACCATCCTGACCGGCGCGCGGCCCGCCCGCAGCGGCATCATCGCCAATAACTGGGTCGATCTGCGCACCGCGCGCACCGACAAGACCATTTATTGCGCGGAGGATGAAAGCATCGCGGGGTCAAACTCGGTGGCCTATACCGTGTCCGACACGCATTTGCTGGTGCCCACGCTGGGCGAGCGGATGAAAGCTGCCAATCCTGCCGTGCAAGTCGTGTCGGTTGCAGGCAAGGACCGCGCCGCCGTGATGATGGGCGGGCACAAGGTCGACGAGCTATGGTGGTGGGATGGCAAGAAATTTGCCAGCTACGCCGGGCGCGCGACGCCCGAATCGGTTGCTCGCACCAATGCCGCCGTCGCTGACAAAATCGCTGCGGGCCAACTACCA
>PNLG01000384.1 GCA_013822915.1 Sphingomonas sp.
CTGGCAGCTTGCGATAGCCGTGGACGAAGCACGCTTTCACCCGCACCGGTTCGCCGACGACATTCACCCGCATCCGCCGTTTGGCCATTTCCTCCAGCAGCACGCTGATCTGCAATTCGGCCAGCCGCGCGCCGACACAGCGGTGGATGCCGTGGCCAAAAGCGAGGTGGCGGCGCGCATTGGGACGATCGACGACGATCTTGTCGGCATCGGCGCCAAACACGCTTTCATCGCGATTGGCCGACAGATACCAGAGCGCGAGCTTGTCGCCCGCCTTGATCTGCTGCCCCTCCAGCACTGTGTCCTGCGTCGCGGTGCGGCGCATATGGGCGAGCGGGGTTTGCCAGCGGATAATCTCCTGCGTCGCATTGTGGATGAGCGACGGGTCCGCCTCCAGCTTGGCGCGCTGATCGGGGAACAGGTTGAGGCCGTAGGCGGCCGCGCTCATCGAATTGCGGGTGGTGTCATTGCCGCCGACGATCAGCAGGATCAGATTGCCGAGGAATTCCATCTGGTCCATTTCCGACATCGCATCGGAATGGATCATCATCGAAATCAGGTCGGGTGTCGGGTCCTTGCCCAGTTTCTGCTGCCACAAATTCCCGAAATAGGCGGCGCAGTCGTGCATGTGCTGCAACCGGATGAGGCGCTTTTCCTCATCCTTGAACAGCTCGATATCGCCCGCCCAATCCGACCACAGGGTAAGTTTGCGGCGATCCTCCCACGGGAAGTCGAACAGAATCGCAAGCATCTGGGTCGTCAATTCTATCGACACCGTATCGACCCAGTCAAATTCGGCGCCCCAGGGCAGCGCGTCGAGAATTTCGCCGGTGCGCATGCGGATATTGTCGGTCATCCGCACCATTTCGCTGGGCGTGAAGGCGGGGGCGACGGTGCGGCGCTGGCCGGTATGTTTGGGCCGGTCCATCGCAATGAACATCGGCATTTTGACGGCGCCGGGCATGGTTTCATCGAAATCGGCAAGGGTAATGCCGCCTGCTTCCGACGAATAGAGGTCGGGCAGCGATTCGACTTCGACGATCGGTTTGTAGGTCGATATCGACCAATAGGGGCCAAAATCGCTTTTCGGGACATAATGCACCGGCGATTCGGCGCGCAGCCGGCGGAACGGTTCCTGCCAGCGATCCTCACTGTAAAGTTCGCCTGGGCTGACGTCGAACGGGTCGACAGCGTTCATGTTTCCTGCATCCTGTGCGAGTGTAGCCATCATTGCTTCTCCCTCAGCCGCAATGTCACTATCAACTGACACCAATGTCAATAGTGTTTGCGATCAGCGACGAGCGAATAATGCAGTAAAGCCCTTACGCCCGCTGCCCGATTTGAGCACGCCGCGCCGAAATGCGCCCGCGCCGATCCAGATGGTGATGCCAACCCACAGCGCCTGCCACGCCAGCGCCAGCAGGTGCGGCCAGATATCGGCGCGATTCGCGGCATAGGCAGCCATCGCAAAGGGCGAACTGAGCGGGAAAATCTGGGCCACCAGCGCTAGCGTGCTGCCAGGATCGGCAGCGGCGGCAGACGCCAGCCCAAACATCGCCATCTGCACAATCGTGATCGGCAGCGACAGCATCTGGATTTCGCGCATCGATTGCGCCTGCGCGCCGACGCTCAGGAACACCGCGCCGAGCAACATATAGGCCATGGTGAAATAGCCGCAGAAGAGCAGAACAAACGCGGGCAGTCCGATCGCGGGTGCCAATTCGGCAAGCGCGGCGCCCCCGCCGGGCAGCACCCGGCCAATCTGGCTGAGCAACGCGCCCCAGAAAGTGACGAACAGCACCGCGACGCCAAACATGCCGAGCAACTTGCCCAGAAACACCGATTCAAGCGGGACGGCGGCGGCAAGCACTTCGATCACTTTGCTCCCGCGTTCCTCCGCCATCGTGCCGACCGCTTGGCCGGACAGGAATAGGGTGAGGAAGAAAATGCCCGTCACCGCCAGAAACGCCGATTGATTACGGCCCGACCGCGATGCCGTGGTGCGCACCACCGACGCCTTGGTCGCGGTGGAAAGCACCGCGCCGCCCGCTGACTGGCGCTGGAGCGTTACCTCTGCCAGCGTTTCCAGATAATCGGCGGTCCGCGCGCCTTTTGCGCTGTAAAGGATGTGCGGCCGCTCCAGCGGGCCGAACATGATGGCCGAAACTTCGACATCGCGCCGGTCAAACGCGACGCGCGCCTGCGCCTCCGGATTTGCGCCAGGCGTCTCGATCACCAGCGGCGGTGGCGCGTCGCCCCGGCGGAAAATCGCGCGCAGGCGTTTATCGGCGGCGGTGAGTGCCGCCCCGGTTGCCGGGTCGGCCAGCGCGATCAACTGCACCTTGTCGTTCGATCCGCGCGCGAGCGTCGCGCCGCCCAGTCCGCCGACGACGCCAAAGCCGATCATGATCAGCGGCGACAACAGAAACAGCAGGAACAGCGGCGTGAACACGGTCGCCACAAAATCGCGCCGCGCGATTGTCAGCGTCTGGCGGATCAGGCGGCGGGCATTGCCGGTCGTGTTGCTCATGCGCCCGCCTCCAGCGCGTCGCGGCCGACAATGCGAACAAAGGCATCGTGCAGGCTGGGGCGTTCGATCGACAGCCCCGAAATGCCGTGTCCGGCGGCGATCAACTTCATCAGCAACGCCTCAATCCCGTCATGGTCGCCATTTTCCGGCAGGGTAAAGCGCCAGCCATCATGCACCCGCTCGGCGTCCGCGGGGAGCAGGGCGCGCAGCCCCTCACCCTCATGATGCGGCACATAATGCGCCTTGAACGGCAGGATGGCGCGCGCGTCGGCGACCGTCCCCTCAAACTGGCGCTTGCCGCCCGCGATAATCGCCAGTCGGTCGCACAGCCGTTCGGCATGGCCCATGATGTGGGTGGAAAACAGCACCGTCGCCCCGCGATCGCGCTCCGCCCGGATCAGCATTTCGAGCCGTTCCTGATTGACGGGGTCGAGCCCGGAAAACGGCTCGTCAAGCACCAGCAATTCGGGTTGGTGGACCACCGATCCGCAAAGCTGGACAAGCTGGGCCATCCCCTTTGACAATTTGCGGATTTTCTCGTCCCCGGCATGGCCAAGCCCTGCTGCCTCCAGCAAGCCATCGGCGCGTTTGCGCCCAATCCGCCAGTCGAGCCCGCGCAACGCGCCCATGAACGCAATTGCCTCCCGCGCTTTCATCGCCGGGTAAAGCCCGCGCTCCTCGGGCAGATAGCCGACGCAGTCGCTGGCCTCGCGCGGGATGGCGCGGCCCAGCAGCGTGCGCGCGCCCTCATCGGGTTCGATGATGCCCAGCAACATCCGCAGCGTCGTCGTCTTGCCCGCGCCATTGGGGCCGAGCACGCCGTAAATCATCCCCTTTGGCACCGCGATATCGACCCCGTCGACCACACGGCGCTCGCCAAATCGTTTGACCAGCCCGGTCGCGCTGATCGCCAGATTGCTTTGCAAGCCCATCCCCCTAAACCCAATGCGGTGTCATGATCGCGCGGCTGTGCGATCCGGTTCTCCCCATTGGTAGCGGGCGAAGATGAATAAAGACAAGTCATTCGCTGCACGATTGAAGCAACACGCCGCCGATATCGGCTTTCACGCCTGCGGGATTGCGCCCGCCGATGCCGCGCCACAGGCGGGCGAACGGTTACGCGCCTGGCTTGAGGCGGGCCGGCATGGCGATATGATCTGGATGTCAGCGCGCGAGGGGGAGCGCGCATCGCCCGCCGGGCTATGGCCTGCGGTGCGCAGCGTGATCGCGCTGGGCATGAGCTATGCCCCCGCCGCCGACCCGCTGGCGCTGGCGGGCGAACCGACGCGCGGGCGCATTTCGGTATATGCGCAAGGCGGGGATTATCACGATGTCGTCAAACGCGCGCTCAAGGCACTGGCGCGGTGGATCGTGGCCGAGGCGGGTGGCGATGTGAAAGTGTTCGTCGATACCGCACCCGTCATGGAAAAGCCGCTGGCACAGGCCGCCGGGATTGGCTGGCAAGGCAAGCACAGTAATCTGGTCAGCCGCACCGATGGGAGCTGGCTGTTCCTGGGCGTGATTTATACCACGCTGGATCTCGCCGCCGACGCGCCCGGTCGCGATGCGTGCGGGTCGTGCGATGCGTGTCAGCGTGCCTGCCCGACCGATGCGTTCCCCGCGCCCTATCAACTCGATGCGCGACGGTGCGTTTCGTATCTGACAATCGAGCATGCCGGGCCAATCCCCCATGATCTGCGCGCAGGGATCGGCAACCGCGTCTATGGATGCGATGATTGTCTGGCAGTGTGTCCGTGGAATAAATTTGCGGCATCGGCGGCGGCCAACCGCGCCTTTTTGCCGCGTGCAGAACTGGCAGCACCCGCGCTTGGCGATCTGCTCGCGCTTGACGATGCGGGATTTCGCGCGGTGTTTGCCGGTTCGCCGATCAAGCGGATCGGGCGCGATCGGATGGTACGCAATGCCGCGATTGCCGCCGGGAATAGCGGTGATGCCCGGTTAGTGGTGGCGCTACGCCCCTTGTTGGGCGATACGTCAGCGGTGGTGCGCGAAGCCGCCGATTGGGCGCTGGCGCAGTTATTTGCCGCCACTGCGCCGGGTGATCGCGGCGACGCATGAGGCGCGGTCGATCGGGGTGCCATTGGGCTGGCGCGCATCGACATGGGTGACGACCGGCGCGCCTGTGCCCTTTGGATAAAGATAGGTGTCGAGGATGCAGATGCCGCTCGCAAATTGGAGCTTGCGCGCCGCCCCCTCGTTCAGTGCGGCGTCGGGCTTGCCGAACAGGGCAATCAGGCCGCGCTCATTTTGCCCCAGCACCCGTTCCAGCCCGCCGCGCGGCAGCGTGGCGTTGGTTGGGATCGGGGTGGCGGCGGCGCGCGTGACGGGGGGTGGCGTGGTGCCGGTGGTGCACGCGCTGACCATTAGCAGCAGACCCGCCATACAACGCCGCATCACTTTCTCCCGATTTGCTGACCCTCAGAATCACGAACCGGCCCCGCCCGCAAGCCCCGCCGGTTGCGCAATGTCGCGCGCAGCGATAGGCGGCACCCACGCGCTTGCCAGGAGATAGCTGTGACCGACCCCGTTGCCGCCGCCACTTTGCCCCCCACTTTAGATGTCGTTGCCATCGGCAACGCGATTGTCGACGTGCTCGCCCATGCCGATGATGACTTCATCACCGAACAGGGCATGGCCAAGGGGTCGATGCAGTTGGTGTTCTCGCCCGCTGAAGCCGATGCGCTTTACGCAAAAATGGGGCCGGGGACCGAGGCGAGCGGCGGATCGGCTGCCAATACGGTTGCGGGTATCGCCGCGCTGGGCGGCAAGACGGGCTTTATTGGTCAGGTTGCCAAGGATCAGCTCGGCGAAGTCTTTGCCCACGACATCCGCGCCGCTGGGGTCGCATTTGACACCGCCGCGCGCGACGGCGAACCTTCGACCGCGCGCTGCCTGATCTTTGTCACCCCCGATGGTCAACGCACGATGAACACGTTTCTGGGTGCGTCGCAATTCCTGCCGGCTGCGGCGCTCGACCGGGCGCTGATCGAATCGGCGGCGATCCTGTATCTTGAGGGGTATCTTTGGGATCCGGAGGAACCGCGTGCGGCAATGCGGGCGGCGATCGACATGGCGCGCGGCGCGGGTCGCAAAGTGGCGTTCACGCTGTCCGATGTGTTCTGCATCTCGCGCCACGGCGATGATTTCCGCCAATTGCTGTCCGACGGCCTGATCGACATTTTGTTCGCCAATGAAAATGAGCTGCTCGCGCTTGCCAATGAGGAAGTGTTTGAAGATGCGCTCCGGCGTGTGGCCGAGCAAGTCCCGCTGCTGGTCGTCACGCGCAGTGAAAAGGGTGCGCTCGCGATTGGCCGGGGCCAAAGTGCGACGGTCGCGGCCGAGCCGATCGAGCGGGTGGTGGACACAACCGGGGCTGGCGATTTGTTTGCAGCAGGCTTCCTTCACGGTCAGGCGCAGGGGATGAACTTGGTCGAATCGCTGCGGCTCGGCGCGATTTGCGCGGCTGAAATCATTAGCCATGTCGGCGCGCGGTCGATGGTGGATCTGAAGGCGCTGGCGGCGGAGAAGCTGGGACTGACGCTGGCCTGATCTGCGCATTACGGCGGGAATCAAAATGGGCCGACGGGTACGACCCCGTCGGCCCATTTCTTGTCTGGAAACCGGTCAGTGTGTGTGCACGGGCCCGGGAAATTCACCCATGTCGGGGGCGTCCATTTCGTCCTTGTCTTGCCGCAGCCGACTGAAATGGATGCCATAGGCAAAATAGACCAGCACCGCGCCAACGGAATAATAAGCGAAGAACCACAATACCTTCGTCTCAATCGCGGTGATCAGATACAGGCACGACCCGATGCCGAGGATCGGCAGCAACGGGCCCAGCGGCACTTTGAACCCGCGCGGCAAGTCAGGTGCGGTGACCCGCAACCAGATGACGGTGAGGCACACAATCGCAAACGCCGCCAGCGTGCCTACTGATGTCAGGTCGCCCAAAATGTTGATGTCGAAAAAACCGGCCGCCACCGCGACCAGCAACCCGACGGTCAGCGTGTTGATCCAAGGCGTCTGGAACTTGGGATGCACGGTCGAAAACACGCGCGGTAGCAGGCCGTCGCGCGCCATGGTGTAAAAAATGCGCGTCTGCCCATACATCAGCACCAGCACCACCGACGTCAGCCCGACGATCGCGCCTGCCTTGATGATCCCCGCAAACCATGCCCATTGCGGCCCCATGCTGTCGACCGCGACGGCGACGGGATCGGGAACGTTCAACGATTTGTAATTGACCATCAGTGTCAGCACAGCCGCGACCAGCATGTAGAGCACCGTGCACACAACCAGCGACCCGATAATGCCAAAGGGCATGTCCTTTTTCGGGTTCTTGGCTTCCTGGCCCGCGGTGGAGACGGCTTCGAAGCCGATATAGGCAAAAAAGACGATCGACGCCGCGCGCAGGATGCCACCGACGCCAAAATGACCCTCGCCCGGTTCGGCAGGCGGGATGAACGGCGTCCAGTTCGCAGCAATCCGCGCGGGCAGGTCCATCAGCACGCTCGCGCCGCAAATGACGATGAACGCAACGATCACCGCGACCTTGATTGCGACGATCGCGTTGTTGACCTTCGCGCTTTCCGACACGCCGACCACCAGCAGGATCGACAGCACGGTGCAGATCAAAAACGCGGGCAAGTTGAACTGCGTGAACACCGGCGCGCCGTCGATCACCACTTGCACGCCGTCCTTCAGCAGGGGATAGCCCGCAGGGCCGGTCAGCTGCGGCGGGATGACGAGCCCGAAATCCTTGAGCAAGCTAACGACATAGCCCGACCAGCCCACCGCCACGACCGACGCGGCCAGCCCATATTCGAGCAGCAGCAGCGCGCCCATGATCCACGCGGCAAATTCGCCAAGCGTGGTATAGCTATAGGTATAGGCTGAACCCGACACTGGCAGCGTTGACGAAAGCTCTGCATAGCAGAGACCGGCAAAGGCGCAGACAATGCCCGCGACGACAAATGACAAGAGCACGGCCGGCCCGGCATGAAGGGCCGCGGCATTGCCGGTGCGCACAAAAATCCCCGCGCCGATGATGCAACCAATGCCG
>PNLG01000230.1 GCA_013822915.1 Sphingomonas sp.
CAGCGGATTGATGCAACCGTTGCAGCCCTGACTGGCCCCGGCGGCCAAATGCCGCTGACTATGGTGACGCGTGACGGGATAGAATATCCCACGATCGCAGTCGCGCCACCCGCGCTTTCCTATTATTTCACCCATTTCTGCAACGAACATGCCGACAAGACTTTTCTGGTCTCAGGCGATGAACGGCTGACCTTTGCGCAGGTGCATGCCGCCGCGACCGATGTTGCCCGCGCGTTGATCGACGGGGCGGGGGTCGCGCGCGGCGACCGGGTGGGGATTGCGATGCGCAATTCGCCGTCATGGATCGCGCTCTACATGGGCATTCTGATGGCGGGCGGGGTTGCGACTCTCCTCAATGGCTGGTGGCAGACGGCCGAGCTCGCCGATGCAATTGCCGAAGTTGACTGCAAGCTGGTGTTTGCCGATGCCCCGCGCGCGCAGCGGCTGGACGAGGCAACCGGGCTGGCGGCCGAGATTGTGCCGATCGACGACCGGCTGCCGATGCTGGACGCGCTGCACCCGCTGACCGCGCGCGGGGGGTCAGCGGCGACCGCGCTGCCGATGCTGATGGGCGATGACAATGCGACCATCCTGTTCACCAGCGGATCGACCGGCCAGTCAAAGGGCGCGCTGAGCGATCACCGGGCGATTACGCAGGCGGTGTTCAATTATCTGGCGAACGCGCTGACCATGCTCGCGCTGTCGGCTCAGGACGGCACGCCCACGCCCACCCAGCATGCGACGTTGCTCAACGTCCCGCTGTTCCATGTGACTGCGGAAGTTCCGGTGTTCCTGCAAAGCTTTGCGATGGGCCGCAAGCTTGTCCTGATGCCGAAATGGGATGCAGAGGAAGCAATGCGCCTGATCGAGGCGGAGCGCGTCACCTATTTCGTCGGCGTGCCGCTGATGAGTTTTGAGATTTTGAAGCATCCCAATCGCGCCAAATACGACTTGTCGAGCTGCGCCGATTACGCGGCGGGCGGCGCGCCACGTCCGGTTGAGCATGTCCGCCTGCTCGCGGAGGAGATGGGCGGGGCCAAGCCGCTGCTCGGTTACGGCTTGACCGAGACCAACGGCGTTGGCTGTGGCAATTTTCGCGAAAATTACTTGGCGAAACCCAATTCAACCGGCCGTTCGTCGCCCCCGCTCGTTGAACTCGCAGTCCTTGATGCCAAGGAACAACCGCTGCCCAGCGGCGAACGCGGCGAAGTCGCGATCCGCTCGATCTGCAACTTCAAGGAATATTATAACCGACCAGAGGCAACGCGCGATGCCTTTACCGAGGACCGGTTCTTCCTGACGGGTGATATCGGCTATCTGGACGAGGACGGCTATCTGTTCATCGTCGATCGCAAAAAGGACATCATCATTCGCGGCGGCGAGAATATCTCGTGCCAGGAAGTCGAAGCGGCGATTTATGAAAACCCCAATGTCGCCGAATGTGCGGTGTTCGGCCTGCCCGACGAACGGCTGGGCGAAGTGCCCGGCGCAGTAGTGCATGTCCGCGCAGGCGGCGTGCTAGATGCCGAGGCACTTTGCGAATTCCTGACCGCGCGGATCGCAGCATTCAAAGTGCCGCGCGCAATCTGGTTTTCGGACGGACCGCTGCCGCGGCTGGGCACCGAAAAGATCGACAAAGTGTCGATCCGCAATGCTTACCGTGCGCGCTATGCCGAGGAAGCGCCCGCTGCGTGACGGGCGCCGTGCCGCAGACTAGGCGCCGGGCATGAAGATCAACCGGCGCAGCCTGTTGATCGGTGGCGGCGCGGGCCTGGGCCTGCTCATCGCCTGGGGGGTCTGGCCGCGCGCCTATACCCCGAATCTGGCCGCCGCGCCGGGCGAGACGATTTTCGGGGCCTGGCTAAAGATCGGCGCCGATGGTCATGTCGCCGTCGCCGTGCCGCAAACCGAAACCGGGCAGGGCGTCTATACCGCGCTCGCGCAGATCATGGCCGATGAACTGGGCGCGGACTGGCGCACAGTGTCGGTCGAACCCGCGCCGCTCAACCCGCTCTACGCCAATGCGCTGGCTGCCGACGAGGTGCTTGAGGGCACGCTGGCGGGCTGGCCGCCCGAATTTCGCGCAGCCCACGCCGCGCGCACCACGTTGATGCTGACCGCCGGATCAAGCTCGGTGCGCCGGTTCGAAACTGATCTGCGCCGCGCCGGGGCCGCCGCGCGCGTATTGTTGTGCAAGGCAGCGGCTCGGCAATGGGGCGTTGATTGGCAGGCGTGTACGACGCAGGACGGCTTTATCGTCCATGGCAAGCGCCGGGCGCGCTTTGGCCCGCTGGCCGCCGATGCCGCGACGCTCGACTTGCCCGATCCACTGCCCTTACGCACTGATGAGGCCGGGCGGCTGAGCGGACAGTCACTCCCCCGGCTCGACGTGCCGGCCAAAGTCGACGGATCGGCTACCTTCGCCGGCGACATTCGCTTGCCCGACATGGTCTTTGCCGCGATCCGTCAGGCACCACCGGGCGCGGGCGCACCGCAGCCGGTGGACCGCAAACGCGCCGCCGCCACGCGCGGGCTGATCGATTTTGTGACCGGCGATCGCTGGGTCGCCGCTGTGGCCAACACCTGGTGGAGCGCCGAACAAGCGCTTGCCGCGGCCAACCCCCGTTTCGATGGCGGCACCCCGGCGCTGTCGACCAAGCAGATCGCGGCAGCACTTCAGGCCGGGCTGAACGGACCGGGCGAGCGGATGGCCGCGCGCGGCGACTTGGTCAGCGTGTTCAAGGGCGCCCGCGTCGTGACCGCCGACTATAGCGTTGGCCTTGCGGTCCACGCCTCAATGGAGACGATGACCGCGACCGCTCGGCTGCGCGGGGGGAGGCTGGAGCTGTGGCTGCCAACGCTGGCGCCCGCGCGCGCGCGGGCCGCTGCTGCTGCCGCAATCGGCATCAGCGAGGAGGCCGTCATGGTCCACATGATGCCCGCAGGCGGATCGTTCGGCGCCAATCTGGAGCATGAGGTGGCCGCCCAGGCCGCCACCATCGCCGCGCAGGTCAAGCGGCCCGTGCAGCTTGTCTGGTCGCGGCGGGAGGATTTGGCACAGGACCGCTATCGTCCGCCCGCCGCCGCCCGGCTAACCGCGCGCGTCGGGCTGAACAGCAGCATCATGGGCTGGCTGGCAAAGATTGCCGCACCCGCCACCGGCCGCGAAATCGCCGCTCGGCTGTTTGTGCAAGACGTCGCCGCGCGCGCCGCCCTTGCGCTCCATGGCACGGGTGATCCCTATGCGGTTGCGGGGGCGCTCCCCTTTTACCGCTTCCCCAGCTTTGCGATCGACCATCACCCGGTTGATATCGGCGTGCCCACCGGCCATTGGCGGTCGGGTGCGCACAGCTATACCGCGTTTTTCACCGAGTCTTTCCTCGACGAACTGGCGCATGTCGCCAATGTCGAGCCGCTGTCGTTCCGCGTCGCGATTACCGGCGAGCCACGGCTGGTGCGGTGCCTGTCCACGGCAGCGGCGCTTGGCGGGTGGGAAGGCGGCGTGCCCGGCAGCGGGCAGGGAATCGCCTGCCACTCGTTTCGGGGCAGCCACATCGCGGTGCTGGCCGAAGCGCATTTCGACGGCAACCGCCCGCGTGTCGACCGGCTGGTCGCCGCGGTTGATTGCGGGCGCCAGATCAACCCCGACCTCATTCTCCAGCAAATCGAGGGCGGGCTGTTGTTTGGCATGGCGGCGGCGCTTGGCGGGACAACGGGCTTTGCAAAGGGCGAAGCAAGCGCGCGCCATTTCGGCCACCTCCGCCTGCCCATGCTCGCCGACACGCCCGACATCACCGTCGAGCTGATCCGCAGCGAAGCCGCACCCGGTGGAGTCAGCGAACTCGCCGTGCCGCCGGTTGCCCCCGCCATCGCCAATGCGCTTCAGGCAGCAGCAGGCTTTCGCTTGCGCCACTTGCCGTTTACGGCGCCTGCATGACACTTCCCGCCGATCATCCTCCCGTCAAGCCGCGCCGAATCGGGGTGATGCTGACCAATCTCGGCACGCCCGATGGCCCGGATACGAAATCGGTCAAAAACTATCTGCGCGAATTCCTGTCGGACCGGCGGGTGGTGGAGTTGCCCGCAATCATCTGGCAGCCGGTGTTGCGTGGCATTATTTTGAACACGCGCCCCCAGAAATCGGCGCAGGCTTACCGCGCAGTCTGGAGCGAGGATGGATCGCCGCTTGCCGCCAATACCAAGCGTCAGGCAGCGGCGTTAAAGGATGCGTTCGGCGATGAGGTGATTGTCGAATGGGCGATGCGCTATGGCAATCCGTCGATCGACTCCGCGCTGACGCGGCTGCAAGCGGCGGGGTGTGACCGGATTCTACTCGCGCCGCTTTACCCGCAATATTGCGCGGCGACGACCGCGACCGCCAATGACAAGGCGTTTGAGCTGCTCCGTGCGATGCGCTGGCAACCGGCTCTGCGTACCCTGCCCCCCTATTATGACGACCCGGTCCATATCGAGGCGTTGCGCGCGTCGATTGCCGCAGGGCTGGCAGCACTTGATTTTGAGCCCGACGCGCTGGTGGTCAGTTTCCACGGCATGCCCGCGCGCACGCTGGCGCTGGGCGATCCCTATCACTGCCAGTGTCAAAAGACCGCGCGGCTGCTGGGTGAAGCATTGGGGCGCGCGGTGACGGTGACGTTTCAGTCGCGCTTTGGCCCCGCCATCTGGCTGGAGCCCGCCACCGACACCACGCTGGAGGCGATGCCCGCGCAAGGGATAAAGAAAGTCGTCGTCGTCGCCCCCGGCTTTTCCTCCGACTGTCTGGAAACGCTTGAGGAAATCGCGATTCGCGGCCGCGAACAGTTTGAAGAAGCAGGCGGCACGCACTTTGCCTATCTGCCCTGCCTCAATGATTCGCCCGTCGGTATCGACATGTTGCGGACATTGCTTGCGCGCGAGCTTGAAGGATGGCGCCGACCGGCCTAGCCTGTGCCCCACAATATAAACAGGAGAGGCTTATGGCACGCGTTGCAATCGTTACCGGTGGCACTCGGGGTATTGGCGAGGCGATCAGCCTTGGCCTGCAGGCACAAGGCGTTACCGTCGCTGCCAATTATGCCGGCAATGATGAGCGCGCCCGCGCCTTTACCGAGCGCACCGGGATCCACGCGTTCAAATGGGACGTCGCCGATTATGATGCGTGTCAGGCGGGTGCGGCCCAAGTCGCCGAACAATTGGGACCGGTCGATATTCTCGTCAACAATGCGGGCATCACCCGCGATGGCACGATCCTGAAACTCACCTATCAGGCGTGGAAGGAAGTGATCGACACCAACCTTGGCGGGTGCTTCAACATGGCCAAGGCCGTTTTCCCCGGCATGCGTGAGCGCAAATGGGGCCGCATCGTCAATATCGGGTCGATCAACGGGCAGGCAGGCCAATATGGTCAGGTCAATTACGCCGCTGCCAAATCGGGCATCCACGGCTTTACCAAGGCGCTGGCGCAGGAAGGTGCGAAGTTCAACGTGACCGTCAATGCGATCGCGCCGGGCTATATCGACACCGACATGGTCGCCGCCGTTCCCGCCGATGTGCTCGACAAGATCGTCGCCAAAATCCCGGTCGGGCGGCTGGGTCAGGCCGATGAAATCGCGCGCGCGGTCGCTTTCCTGTGCTGCGATGGCGGCGCGTTCATCACGGGTTCGACGCTCAGCATCAATGGCGGCCAGCATATGTATTGATGGGCGCGAGGCACGACGCGATGGGGCGGGCTCCGTCATGGAACCCGCCCCGCCCTCGATACGCCCTGCGTTGAACAGGCCAAGCGAGGGAAAGCTCAGCGGCGGCAGCCATCCTTGGCAATCGCGTTACCGGCAAGCCCGCCCACGGCACCGCCAATGATCGTGCCCGTTGCCCGGTTACCGCGTCCCGCGACACCGTTGCCAAGCAAGCCGCCGACAATCGCGCCGAGCACCGTACCGGTGGTCGCATCGCAACGATTGCGGCGATAGTTCGCACGATAGTCTCGGCGATAATCGTCCCGATAGTCCTGGCGATAATCTTGTCGATAATCTTGTCGATAATCACGGCCGAAATCACGGCGATCGTCAAAGCGATCATCATAGCCGCGATAGTCATTATTGTAATGGCCGCCGTCATAATGCTGAGCCGCAACGGGCGTCGTTGCGACAAGGGCCGACGCCGACAGGGCAAGGGCGACACTGGCGATCGTGAACTTCTTAGTCATTGCGCTATCCACTTCAAATGTCGGACCAGGCACCATGCCCTCGTTCGATGATGCCGGTTTAGCTGAACACAATTGATCGCATGCTGAATGCACCTGTTATCGTGCGTTCAGCTAAGATGCGCCCTTCCCCCCGGCGCCGACGCCTCTATGAGCGGGGCATGCGCCTATGGCACTCGGCTTTGCTCCTCTATATCTTCGTGCCACCGTGGAGCGGGTCCCCGCGCGCGCGTGAAGCCGATCCGCGGGTCGGCTTCACGATCGAACCGGTAGCGCTTTTCCCAAACGCGCCCGACCGCAAGCGCCTCGGCGCGCTAAGCTTTGTGCGCGGGTATCGGCTGGTCAGCGACGATGCGGGCTTTGGCGGTTATTCGTCGCTCGCGACCGATGGTGCCCGCTTCTCCCTGCTCAGCGACGGCGGACAGGGGATCGGCTTTACGCTCACCCCCGATGGGAAACTGCGCAATTCCGGTGCGTTTCGGCTGCCCGGCGGCCCCGGCACGGGATGGCAAAAGCGCGACCGCGATTCGGAATCCATGGCGGTCGACGGGGCAAGCGGGCGCCGCTGGGTCGCCTTTGAACACAGCAACCAAATCTGGCGCTATGGCCCGGACTTTACACGCGCAGAGGCAGCGGTCGCACCGTCCGCAATGGCAAAATGGCCCGATAATAACGGTGCCGAATCGATGATGCGGTTGCGCGATGGCCGCTTCGTCATCCTGAATGAGGGCGTCTCGTGGCCCGGGAAACGTGGCAGCGCGGGCGTGATATTTGCCGGCGACCCCGTCCGCGCCGGGCAGAACTGGTCGCGTTTCAGCTACATCGGACCGACCGGGTTCGATCCCACCGACAGCGCCGAATTGCCCGATGGCCGCTGGATCATCGTCAACCGGCGCTTCAATTTTCGCAGCGGCTTTACCGCGTGCGTAACCATCGCCGATCCGCGCGCGTTGAAGCCGGGCGGTGAGCTGCGCGGGCGCGAAATCGCTCGCTTCGCAGCACCTTCACAGCATGACAATTTTGAAGGGATTGCCGTGGTTGAACATGGCGGCGCAACGCATATCTGGCTGATTAGCGACGATAATTCGCTGCGTCCCTGGCAGCAGAGCCTGTTGCTGGAATTCCGGCTGGACGAGGCCAGACCCCGCCCGCGCGGCAGTGCAACGGCTCAGGCGGCGGGCTGAAGCTTCTTCTTGATTTCGCGCTTCAGGCGGCGCGCGCGCAGCGACAGGTCATCGTCCGACGTCTTGACGAGCCAATTGTCGAGCCCGCCGACATGTTCGACCGAGCGCAACCCGTTGGTCGACACGCGCAGCCGCACGCTGGTGCCCAGCGCATCGGAGATCAGCGTGACATTCTGCAGATTGGGCAGAAAGGTCCGCTTGGTCTTG
>PNLG01000028.1 GCA_013822915.1 Sphingomonas sp.
GAGGAGGCCGCCGCCATTGACCCGATGGCGCCGGGTATCAACCTTACCCCACTTCTCGACCTGCTGACCGCAAATGAGGACGTGCTGAAGGTATTTCATGCCGGCGGGCAGGATATTGAGATCGTCTACAATCTGACCGGCAAAACGCCGCATCCGCTGTTCGATACGCAAGTCGCGGCGATGGCGCTGGGGATGGGCGAGCAGATCGGCTATCAAAATCTGGTCGAGACATATCTGGGCATTGCGGTGGACAAGGGCGCGCGCTTTACCGATTGGAGCCGTCGCCCGTTGGATGCGCGCCAGATCGAATATGCGATCGGCGATGTCACGCATTTGTCGGTGATTTTCCCCAAAATGCTCGCGCGGTTGCGCAAGACCGGGCGCGGCGCCTGGCTCGATCAGGAGATGGAGCGGATTGCCGATCCCGAAAACTACCGCAACGATCCCGATGCCGCTTGGCGCCGCGTCCGCATCGCCAGCCGCAAGCCCGACGTGCTCGGGCGGCTGAAGACTTTGGCGCGCTGGCGCGAGCTGGAGGCGCAGGACAAAAACCTGCCGCGCGGGCGCATTGCGAAGGACGAAACGCTGGCGGACCTTGCCGGTAACCCGCCCAAGAAACAGGCGGACCTGGCGCGGGTGCGGGGGTTGTCGGCGACCTGGGCGCAAAATGACATTGGCGCGCGGCTGATGACGGCGCTGGGCGAGGCGCGTCCGTTGCGCGCCGACGAACTACCGCCGCGCGACGACCGCAAGCCGGGGCTGGGCAAGGAGGGCGCGCTGGTGGCCGATCTGCTCAAGCTACTGCTGAAAATCCGTGCGCGCGACATTGACGTGGCCGCAAAGCTGCTGGCGCGGACCGAGGAGCTGGAGGCGCTCGCCGCGGGGCAGCGCGAGGGTCTGGCGATGCTGGAGGGGTGGCGCTACGACCAATTCGGCCACGAAGCGCTCGCGCTGGTCGAGGGGCGGCTGGGCTTTGCGGTCAAGGACGGCAAGCTGCAAATGACGCGGGCGGAGGAGGGCTGAGCCCCCCTAACCCCGAACCGCCACCCCGCGCCCCAGCAATGCGGCCAGCGCCCGGTGGCGGCGCTCCACCGCCTCGCTGTAGAGCGCCTGGTCAGTCCCGTTGAGCGTCAGCACAATCGCGGTGCCATCATCCTCGATCCGGCTGCGCTGCAGTGGTCCCGCAAGCCCGCCCGACAACCGCTGCCCCAGCCGCATCGCCAGCCCCCACGCCATCGCCTGACGCAAGGCTTGCCCATCGGCCAGCGCCGGAATCGGATCGGGCGAGGTCAGCCCACCGCCAAGCGAGGTGAACAGCGCCTGCGCCACCTGCGCGCGGCCCGCCGCATCAATCGCCACCCAATTGCCGTGGAGCGCAATCTCAACGCCGCGCTCCGCCCGAAATTCGGGGTTCGCGCGCCAGCCGACATCAGCGAGCAGGCACGCGGCATGGCGCAACCGCGCATGTGCCGCACCATCGCTTGCGAACAGCGGCGCGATCCAGCGGTCGAGCACATCGCCATGTTCGGCAAACCGGCCCAGCCGCCGCCCCTCGTCCCGCGCGGCCTCGATCAGCGGGTCGAGCGCGCGCGTTTCCTCGCCAAGCGCTTGATACAACAACCCCTCGCGCAGCCCGAACGCAGAAGTAGTCGTCGTGCGCGCATCGAGATGGCGGAGCAACACGCTGAGCAAGGCACCCGCATCGCGCAGCGTCGGCAACCGCGCAGACGACAAATTGGGGATCGCGCGCAACGCCCCCTTGCCGACATGGCTCAGCGTGCGGCCCAGCCGCGCGATTGCTTCCGGCGTCATTTCATAATGATGGATAATGGGCAGCGGATAGCCGCGCTGATGCATGTCGAGCCGCGCGAGCGCCCGCCACGATCCGCCGACGAGGTAAAGCGGCAAGCCCGCCCCCGCCCCGCTCCACCCGGCCGCCGCGATCAGCTTGGCAACCGCGCGGTCGAATTTGCGCGGCCCCTCCGCCTTCATCGCCGCCAGCCGCAGCACGCCGAGCGGAAACGACGCGCGCGCGCCAATCGCGCCGTCCTGCACCCGCACCAGTTCCAGGCTGCCGCCGCCCAGATCGCCGACAATCCCGTTCGCGTCGGGAATCGCCGAGAGCACGCCCAGCCCGGCGGCCATCGCCTCCTGCTCCCCTGTCAGCAGTTCGACCGAGAGGCCCAGGCCCTGCGCCTCAGCGATCAGCGCAGGGCCATTGGCGGCATCGCGCACCGCAGCCGTCGCGACCGTGCGAAGCTCGCTTACCTCCATCTCGCGCGCGACCGCCGCAAACCGGGCGAGCGCCATCTGTGCTGCTGCCATGGCCGCAGTTTCGATCATGCCGGTTACGCCGAGACCCCGGCCGAGACCCGCCATCACTTTTTCATTGAACAAGACCGAGGGAACGCGCGCTGGCCCCTGATAAACGACCAGCCGCACCGAGTTCGAACCGATGTCGATAATGCCCAGCCGGGGCACCTCCGCCGCGTCGGCGCGCGGCTTGCGAAAGAACAAGGTTGCCACGCCGCCTCAGGCGCTCGCCCGCACGGTGCGCCGACGCAGCGACAATTTGGGCACTGCGTCGCTCTGCGCCAGCGCCGTGCCGCGCCCCGACAGCGACGGATTGGTCATGAAATAACGGTGGAGGTTGAACGGCCGGTCGCCCGGATTGGCCCGCACATAGCTGCCATCGCTTTGCAAGTCCCAGCTTTGTTCATTGTCGATCAGATTGGCGACCAGCACCTGATCGAGCACCTGGTCATGCACGGTCGGGTTCAGGATCGGCAGCATATATTCGACCCGCCGGTCGAAATTGCGCGGCATCCAGTCGGCGGATGAAATGAACAGTTTCGCGCCGTCATTGGGCAGCACCCGGCCATTGCCGAACGCCCAGATGCGGCTGTGCTCCAGGAAGCGGCCAATCACCGATTTGACACGGATATGCTCGCTCATATCGGGCACGCCGGGTTTCAGACAGCAAATGCCGCGCACCACCAGGTCGATTTCGACCCCGGCATTGCTCGCTTCATACAGCTTTTCGATGATCGCCGGATCAACCAGCGAGTTCATTTTGGCCCAGATCGCCGCCGGTTTACCGGCGCGGGCAAAGGCGATTTCCGCATCGATCAGCTCAACCAGCGTCGCGCGCAGGTTGCGCGGACTCATGCTGAGCAGCTCCATATCGGTCGGCTCGACATAGCCGGTGACATAGTTGAACATTTGCGCCGCATCGCGCCCCATCCGCGCGTCCGCTGTAAAAAAGCTGAGATCGGTGTAAATTCGCGCCGTGATCGGATGGTAATTGCCGGTGCCAAAGTGGCAATAGCTGCGATATTCGGTCCCCTCGCGCCGCACCACCAGTGAAATCTTGGCGTGGGTTTTCCAATCGATAAACCCATAGACGACCTGAACGCCCGCCCGCTCCAGCGCCGACGCCCAGAGCATGTTCTGCTCCTCATCGAACCGCGCCTTCAACTCGACCACCGCGGTCACCGACTTGCCGGCCTCGGCGGCGGCGATCAGCGCGTTGATGACGGCGGGCTGCTTGCCCGCGCGGTAGAGTGTCTGCTTGATGGCGACCACATCGGGGTCGCTTGCCGCCTGCCGCAAAAACGCCAGCACGACGTCGAAACTTTCATAGGGGTGGTGGACAACAATGTCCTTGGCCCGGATCGCCGCAAAGCAATCGCCATCATATTCGCGGATCCGCTCGGGAAAGCGGGGGGAATAGGGCGGAAATTTAAGGTCGGGCCGATCCTCGTCCACAATCGCGTCCAGCGCGCCGACGCCCAGAAACGCCCCGCCTTCAGTGACAAACGCATCGCCACCGCCCAGCTCGCCGCGCAGCACGTTGCCCAGCACCTCGGGCATCCCCGATTCCAGTTCCAGCCGAATCACCCGCCCGCGCCGCCGCCGCTTGATCGCATTGGCGAAGTGGCGGACCAGATCTTCGGCCTCTTCCTCAATCTCGATATCGCTGTCGCGCAGCACGCGAAATTCGGCCGCGCCCAGTTTGCGATACCCCGGAAACACCAAGTCGGAGAAACGCTTGACGAGCGATTCCACCGCCACATAGCGCGCGGCCTCGCCGGGCAAGCGCACGAAGCGCGGCATGGGGGCGGGCAACATCACCAGCTCGCGCACCGGCTGACCATCCGATTCGCGCACCAGGTCGAACATCACCGCCAGCCCCTTGTTGGGCATGAACGGGAAAGGGTGCGCGGGGTCGAGCGCTTGCGGGGTCAGGATCGGGAAAATCTGCTCGCGAAACTGCTTCTCGAGCCAGGTCAGTTCGTCCGCCGTCACTGCCTCGTCAATCGTGCGCGAACTGAGCACGGTGATCCCGGTTTCCGCGAGCAACCCGCGCAGTGCCCGCCACACGATGCGCTGACTTTCGACCAGCGCGTCCGCCTCGGCAATGATCGCGGCGAGCTGCTGGCTCGAATTGAGCCCGTCGACCGACAGCCGATCGGCCTCCTGCATCTGCTGCCCTTTCAGCCCCGCCACGCGCACCATGAAGAATTCGTCGAGGTTGGACCCCGAAATCGCGAGGAAACGCAACCGCTCCAACAGCGGGTGCGCGGGGTTGCACGCTTCCTCCAGCACGCGGCGGTTAAAGGCTAGCCAGCTAAGCTCGCGGTTAAAGAAACGGTCGGCGCCGCTGCCGGGTGCGAACAACGCGGTATGATCGATATCGGCGGGGGCGGCTGGGCGGCTCATGCGCGGGTCTCACCTGATTCGGGGCTATGGGGCGGGAACAGCCCGGCGCTCTCCATAGCGGTGCGCGCCAGCATAATCGACAGCCGTTTGCGCGTCGCAAGTGTCGCTGCATCCAGCGTGTCGACCGCGCGCTCGATCGCGATATGGCTGCGCTCGATCCGCGTGACCAGCCACGCGATTACATCAGGCCGCGCATCAATGTGACGGCGCAGAAATTGGCGCTCCAGCAATGCCGCCATCAGCGCGTCGTCGGGCGGGCCGATCCGCGCAACCGGCGTGGCGGCGAGCCGTGAGCGCAGATCGGCGAGACCAACTCGCCAGTCGGGCGGTGGCGCCTGCGCCACGATCAACAACGGCCGCCGATCAGCCTGCGCTACGTTCCAGGCGTGAAAGATCGCGGTTTCGGCCACCCGCTCCGCATCGTCGATGATGGTGCCACCGCTTTGCTCGGCGAACAAACGCGCCAGCGTGCTGCGCCCCGACTTGCGCGGGCCAACCAGCAAGGTCGCCATCACCGGCCACGCGCCCCACCGGCGCAGATGTTGAGCGGCGGCGGTGTTGGAGACAGAAATCAGGAAATCACCGTCGGTCGGGCTAGCGGGCCAGGCCAGCGGCAGCGGCAATTGGCTCATCCGGTGATACTATTGTCCGCTGGCACATCGGGCGGTGACAGATTTGGCCCGCGCCGCTGGATACGCAAGGCGCCGTTCCCCGAAATCACCGCCCATCCGCGCGCCTCAAGCGCGGTGCGCAGCGTGGCGGCATCGCCCTCATAGCTGACGCGCAACACCGAAATCCCGCCGAGCGCCAGGCTCGTGATCGAAACTGCGCGCACGCCCGGAATTGCGCGCAGCGTTGCTTGCGACGCATCGAATGCGCCTGCGGTCGGCGTTTCGACCTGCACCGTCAGCGTGGTGGCGGGCACCTCTGCACTAGTGATGACATCGGGGGGCAAGAGCGCGTCATCGGTTGGCGCTGCCTCCTCCACCGCCGTTGGATCGCGCGCGAGCAGCGCGGGGTCGATCCGCAACACGCCGCTCGACAGCGCCGATTGATAGGCCGCGTCGATCCGCTTTACCCCCGCATCGAGCAACACCCCAAGCGCATCGGCATTCGACACCCGCAGCGCAAAACTGTCGAGCAGCCGGTTGTCGGGGCCATAGCGCGCCTGAAACCGGCCGATAATCGGGCCACCGGGCCATTGGCGCTCCAGATGCACAATCGGGATCAGCACGTCCGACGTCCCATATTGCGCCAGCGTCGCGCGCCACTGCCCCCGGCCCGGCCGGTTGATCTGCCCGGCATTCAGCAGCAGCGCATCAGGGCCGGTCCCCGCCGGGCGGACATAATCAATCGTGCTGTTGCCTGCATTGAACCGCGCCCAGGCATCGAGCCACGCACTCTTGCGCTCAAACGCGAGCGGCGCGCCGCCCGTCCATTCGATCGGCAACAAGAGGAACGGCGGCGAGCGGGTAAACGCCGCCGACACGCCCAGGATCGAGGCCGCGCGTGCCCGGTCAAACCGGATGCCCAGCGTGGCGATATAGCGCGTCGGACCGATCTGTTCACGTTCCACCACAATGCCCGACACCAGTTGGTCAAGCACGCCATCGGGCAAGCCGCCACCGCCCGCCCCCATGCGCCGCGACAGCATCACCCAGCCCTTGCGCTGCGCCAGCCGCCAACCGGCCTGGCGCGCAGCCTCCGCCGAGGAAGCTGACACGTCAACCGCGACGCCGCTGACCTCAAAACTGGTGTTGCCGCCACCCTGCGCGACCAGCGGCGCGCCGACCAGCACCGTCAGCAACAGCGCGATACCGGCAAGGCATAGCGTTACGGAGAGGACAAGGGTTGACCGGATGCGCATGGGCGCTCCTTTTGGCGAAGCAATCGTGGAAATCCAAGCGCGATATCGCTAGGCCTCGTCCTGATGAGCGATACTCCCACCCAGCCGCCCGCCGGAAGCCCCTCCTATACCTATGCCGATGCCGGCGTTTCGATTGCGGCGGGCAATGCGCTGGTGCGCGCGATCGGCCCGCTGGCCAAGGCAACACGGCGGCCCGGCGCCGATGCCGATCTTGGCGGCTTTGGCGGCTTTTTCGACCTGAAAGCGGCCGGCTTCACCGATCCGTTGCTGGTGGCCGCCAATGACGGCGTTGGCACCAAGCTGAAGCTCGCGATCGAGCATGACGCGCATGACGGGGTCGGCATTGATCTGGTCGCGATGTGCGCCAACGACCTGATCGTGCAGGGGGCAGAACCGCTATTCTTCCTCGATTATTACGCCTCCGCCAAGCTTGATTCAGCGATTGCCGAGCGCGTCATTGCCTCCATCGCACAAGGGTGCCGGATCGCCGGATGCGCGCTGATCGGGGGGGAGACCGCCGAAATGCCCGGCATGTATGCGCCGGGCGATTATGACCTCGCCGGGTTTTGCGTTGGTGCTGTGGAGCGGGACCGCGTAATTACCGGCGCGACAATCGTGCCGGGCGACGTCATTCTCGGCCTGGCGTCGTCGGGGGTGCATTCCAACGGCTTTTCGCTGGTGCGACGACTGGCAGTGGACAAGGGCTGGCGGATGGAACGACCCGCGCTGTTCGACCGCGACATCCGGCTGATCGACGCGCTGATGGCGCCGACGCGGATTTATGTGCAGTCGCTGCTGCCGCTGGTGCGGGATGGGCGCATCAAGGGCATGGCGCACATTACCGGTGGTGGCTTGCTGGAGAATATCCCGCGCGTCCTGCCAGACGGTGCCCATGCGATGGTCGATGCGGGGCGCTGGCCGCAGCCCGGTCTGATGGCGTT
>PNLG01000061.1 GCA_013822915.1 Sphingomonas sp.
GAGGGCAAATACGCAGGCTTGAGCAGGCGATGACCGCGACGGCTGGACGAATTGCTCGGGCGCTCGCTAAAGCCCTCGGCATGTCAGCTGCAGCGCCGCCCACCTCCTCCGCACTGGCCGCCTTTCACGGGAGGCGGGTTCTGGTGTGCGGGGCATCCGGCAACCTTGGCGGACATGTTGCCCGCCGGCTTGCGCTTTGCGGGGTCCACCTCGTCCTGTGGGGCCGCAACGCCGCCGCGCTCGAGGCGCTGGCGGCCGACTGCCGCGCCGGTTCCGGCACAACCGTGTCCACACGTAGCATCGATATCGCCGATGCCGCAGCGGCGCTTGCCGTGCTGCGCGAGGCCGACGACGAAGCCGCCTTCGACTGCGCGTTCTTCGTATCGGGCGCAGGAGACACGCGCGAAGCCGGGCGGCGATTCGAAAGCGCCGAGCTGGTCCTGACGCTCGGTCTCGTCAATTATGTCGCGCCCTCTGCGCTGGCGGCCGAGCTGGGCGAGCGTATGGCCGCCCGAGGGGCCGGACGCATCGTGTTGGTTGGCAGCGCGGCAGCCCCTCACCCCCTGCCCTTCGCCGCCGCCTATTCCAGCAGCAAATCCGGTCTTTCACTGTTTGCCGAAAGTCTGCGGCTGGCATTGAAGCCGCACGGCGTGAGCGTGACTCTGGCTTCCCCTGGCTTTTTTTCGGCGGCAGCTGGAGATGCACACACCTATGCGCGCCCCGGTGAAATCGGCGCTGAACGGGTGGCGGAGCGGATCATCGAGGCTGCGGCAGCGGGCAAGAGCGAGATCGTGACGCCCTGCTGGTTCATGGGGCTCAAGTGGCTGGGACAGGTCCTCCCCCGCCCCCTTCGCGACCGGCTCCTGCAATCATTGCCCAGCCCCTGAGGCAAGCGCGCTGAGAATAGCGCCCTGTAGTTCGGAGGGCGTCAGGGTCTGATCTCGATGGCCCGGAGGGACCGCATCACTCTGCGCGCCGAATTTCACGATCACGAACGGCGTATGGCGGTCGCCCCCTGGCATGCTGATCCCGGGGATGCTGGGGCGGTGATCACCGAAGAAGCACAGGGTGACAGGACGCGCGAGCCGCGGGAGTTCCGCCATCAGCCGTGCCAGCAGATCATCGCTGTGAGCCAGAAGCCGCAAATATTCAGCCTTGTTCGCGGCCGGCCCCGCCCCGCCGGCCGACCAAGGGCCGTGGTTCTCGATCGTGACCGCATAGACGAACTGCCGCCCCGTTGCGGAAGCCGCATGGGCCAGCAGCCAATCGCACACCGCCGCATCGGTGACATAGCGTCCTTCGCCCGCTGCGGGCGCGGGGAACGCATCTTCGCCGACGATACGGTCGAAGCCCGCGGCCGGCATCAACCGGTCACGCCCGTAGAAGCGCATATCATGGGGATGGACGAAGGTGCTGGTCCACTCGCCGCGCGCCAGGCGGTTGGGCAAGGCCCAGCCCGCAGCCTTCCCTGCTGTCAGGAAAGGGTCGAAGCGCTGCAGCCCGAGCATCTGTTCGGGCACCCCGAAGATCACGCCGAACTCGGTCCGCATGGTGTAGGCACCGAAACCCGAAACCGCGAGCCGCCCGGCCAGCCATGCCTGCGATCGTGCAATGGCAAGGCCCGGCAGGGGCGGCTCGTCCGCCCCGAACAGCGCCTGCGGATCGGCAAAGGATTCGCATTGGACGACGATGAGCAACGCGTCCGCCTCGCCGGCGACGGCGGGGTATACAGACGGCGGTGGCGGCGGCGGCACCTGATGCCTGCAGTGCCGCCAGTAAACCAGCAGGGTCGCAATCAGCCCATGGGCACGCACATCGCGATCAAGATCGGGATTCTCGGCAAGCGGGCGCCACGCCGCCGCCGCCAGCAAGGCCTTGAGCGACATTGCAGCGCCCGCCGCTAGCACGACGCCGCAGAGGCGGCTCGTCACGTCGCCCGTCGCCAGCGTCAGCACGACCGCCACAAGTGCCGCAAAGCCCAGCACCAGCACCACAATGTGCCACGGGCGAAGCGCGGAGAGATAGAACTGCGGATGGCGGAAGACCGCACCCACCAGCGCGAAGTCGGTAAACACCAGGGGCTCGCCCAGCACATCGCGCTTGATGTTGGAAACCAGCGTCAGCGTCCCTGCGAGCAGCACCACGAGCGCCGCGGCCGGAAGCCATGTCCCCATCATCGCGACCACCGCCCCCAGCAATGCAGTGCCGGCGCAAAGCAGAACCGCAAGTCCCCGCACGTCTCGGGGACGCCCGGCGGTCAGCATCCCCGGCCGGGCCAGTCCATCGACTGCGATCAGGCCCAGCGCGGTAGCAAGGAGAGCAACAGGAGCAAGAAGATCGATCATCGGGCACAGCCCTGCACCTGCCCGGTTGGCTCAGTCCGCAAACCCGGCAGCCAGCGCAGGACGATGGTTTTGCACAGCCAAATACCTCCCGAAATCATCGCGATGTGCAACGGCTTGAATCGGTAAGGGTCGACATCGGGCACGCTTGCGCATTAGGGGGATCGGCGTGACTGATCAATCTTTCGGACATGACATGGCCACTGGCCGCGATGAACATCGCAACCCCGCTGCCGCCAAGGCGGGGACCGGCGATGCCGTCGCTGGACAGCGCAACGTGATGCTGTTGCAGGGCCTGATGGGCCCCTTTTTCCGCAAGTTGGGAAAGGGTCTGATCGCTCGCGGACACAAGGTCTTCAAGGTCAATTTCAACGGCGGGGACAGAGCCTATTGGCGCTTGCCGAACGGCATCGACTATCGCGGCACTCTGGCGGATTGGCCCGACGCCTTTGCCGGGCTGCTGACGAAGCATCAGATCACCGACGTGATCCTGTTCGGCGATTGCCGCGACCACCATATGGGCGCGGTGGAGATATGCCGCGCCCGCAATGTTGCCATCTGGGTGTTCGAAGAAGGGTATATTCGGCCCGACTGGGTGACGTTGGAAAATGGCGGCGTGAACGGCCACAGCCTGCTTTCCCGCGATCCGGAATGGTATCGCGCGCGCGCCGCGGATTTGCCGCCACTCACGCAGCATCAGAAAGTGCCTTCTTCGTTCCGGACCCGCGCGGTTCAGGGATTGTGGTATAATGTAGCCGATGTGTTGACGCGTTGGCACTACCCCGGCTGGCAGACTCATCGGCCGTGGCATCCGCTGGTTGAAGGCGTCGGCTGGGCGCGCAAGCTGATGCGGCGCGACGAACGCCGTCAGCAGGGCGCGCAACTGCTGGCCCGGCTGAAGGAGCAGAAGACCGGGTACTTCCTGTTCCCCCTGCAACTTGATTCGGATGCGCAGATCCGTCTGCATTCGCCCTTCGCGGGCATGATCGAAGCGATCAAGCTGGTGCTGCAATCCTTCGCCGAGCATGCTCCGCCCGACGTGCGCCTGGTGGTCAAGGAGCATCCGCTCGACAACGGCGTGCGCGACTGGCAGCTCGAAACCGCCGATCTGGCCCAGCGGTTCGGCATCGCGGACCGGGTCGATTACCTCGCATGGGGCGATATCGAGGCGATCGCCGAAGAGGCTCTGGGCATGGTCACCGTCAACAGCACCAGCGGAACGCTTGCCCTTGCAAAGGGTGTCCCGGTGATCGTTTTGGGCAAGGCGGTTTACAATGTGCCCGATCTTACCTTTCAGGACGATTTGTCGCGCTTCTGGACCCAGGCCAGTCCGCCTGATTCTGCAACCTTCGCGGCATTTCGCCGGGTGCTGATCGACAAATGCCTCATCCCCGGCGGGTTCTTTTCCGAAGCAGCCCTGGCCAAGGTCGTGTCCCATGCGATCGCGAGGTTCGAAGGATGCCCGATGGTGCCTGACTGACACGGCATCTCCAACAAGCCATGGTCAGCCCGAATGATGGATTTTCACCTTTTCGAACACGCACTGATCGCAGCCGCGATCCAGACGATCATCGGCTTGCTCACCCGCCAATGGTGGGCTGGCGGCGCTATAGCCTCGTGCTACTTTATTGGCCGCGAGGTTGCACAGGCTGAATATCGCTGGATCGAAGCATTCGGCGGAGGCCTGCGGGCCAACATGCCCTGGCACGCGGTATTCGATCCGCACGTGTGGCAAACACCCGACCAGTTGGCCGATTGGCTCGGCCCGGTTGTGCTGACCAGCGCCATCACACTGCTCGTGCATGCCGCAAAGCGCAGGGCGCGGTCGCTTCATCGCAGTGATGTTGACGAAAAATCGCCCCGAACCTAGCCGCGCGAGATCGCTCGGTGGAAAGTTGCCCCGCGTGTCAGGTTGTGCCCTTTCGTGAGCAAGTTCAACGCAGAACCTTGAAACACAGGCATATCATGTCAATTGTTGCGCCACTGATCATGATCGACCTTCACGGCAGTCGGTAATCTCAAGGACTGCTTCAAGCATGACCTCACCCCTTCGAACGGCTATTCTCGCCCCGATCTGGCTTCTCCAGCTTGTGACCGGAGCAAAGAGTTTCCTTGATAATCCGCTGATTGGATCGCGCCGTCTGAATGCGCTCGGCCTGCATGTCGCCCGGGTCCGGCTGGCGGACAGCATGACACGGTGGCGGCGCCGTCGCCTGGCGCACAGGGTGCGACCCGAATGGCGTGAGGCTTTCGATCGGGATGGCTTCGTGGCAATCGCCGATATCATACCGCCGCACGAATTTCCCGCCTTGCGCGAAGCAGTGCTCGGATACAGCGGACCTGCCCGCGAGATGCGCCAGGGCGATGCGATCACCCGGCGCATGGCTGTCGATGCCGCCATGTTCGACGCCATTCCAGCCTTGCGCGAATTGCTTGATCGCGCCGACATCAAGGCACTGTTTCACTATGTCGCGAGCTATCGCATCACCCCGCTGCACTACATCCAGACGATCGTCAGCAAGGTCGGCGGAAACGAACCCGATCCGCAAGAGACGCTGCATGCGGACAGCTTTCATTCGTCGCTCAAGGCGTGGCTGTTCTTCAATCCGGTGAACGCGGACGAGGGGCCATTCACCTACGTTCCGGGGTCACACCGCCTCACGCCGGAACGCCTTGCCTGGGAACGGGCGCGCAGCCTGGCTGATCCCCGGGTCGTCGATCGGCTTTCGGCGCGCGGTTCACCCCGCATCGCCGATAGCCAACTCGAGAGCCTGCGGCTGCCCTCGTCTCGGGGGTTGGCCGTTCCTGCCAACACGCTGGTGGTGGCCGATACCGTGGGCTTCCACTGTCGCGGCACATCGCGGCGGCCGGGCGAGCGGGTGGAACTGTGGTCCTATGCCAGACGCAATCCCTACCTCCCCTGGCTTGGCGGCGATCCGAGCAGCCTGCCCGGAATTGCCGAGCGGCGGGTGGGGCTGATTTGGGCGGCGCGGGACAGACTGGCGCAATGGATCGGTCAGCCGTGGCAACCCGTTGGAAAGCGCCGACCGGTCGATCATCAGCACCCGAAAGCCGATCATCCGGCATCGCCGCAGGACGGCTGATACCCGGATGTTCCGGCTACTCGGCGTGCAATCCGCCGTTTGCGGGACTTTAGCCGGGACGCATGATGTGTTCGCAAGGGACGGAGCTCGCGCTGAACGAAGCGGTGGAATGCAGCAATATCCCGACGAGTTTCATCAGTCGGCAAGGCCTCATGCCCTACCCCTCGACCGGTATCGCTCGCCGCATGAAGGCGTCGAACAGCGGCACGGTGAAATCGGTCTCGCCATAGCCGGGGGTGTAGATCATGCCCTTGGCGATCAGTGAGGCACGCACCGGGCCGAAAGCGTTGGGCTTCTTGCCGAGATGATCGGCGATCGCGCTGGAGATGTAAGGCCCCTCGCCCAGCGCCGCCATGCCGCGCAGGTAGCGTTTCTCCGAAGGCGTCAAGCGATCGAACCGCACCCGGAAGAAGCTCGCATCGAGCGCAGCAATCGCAGCGGGGCTGGCGATGGCGACGTCAGCTGCGGTAATCGGGCAGGCCGTGGCCGCGTCCCAGCACTGCTTGCCCCACTCCTGCAGGAAATAGGGATAGCCGCGCGTTACCGACACGATCTGGTCGACGGCGTCGTCCGTGATGTCGCAATCTTCGGCCTTGATCGGGTTGGCCAATGCTGCGCGGGCAGCATCGGAAGGAAGCGGGCCGATCTGAGCGAACACAAACAGGCGCTCGGCATAGCTCTTGGCCCGGCCCATCTGCCCGGCGAGTTGCGGCAGACCGGCCCCTACCAGCGTGATCGGACGATCATTCTGCCGCGCCCGGTGGAGCGCGGTGATCAGCGCCGCCAATTCGCGCTCGGGAACGTACTGCAATTCATCGATGAACAGCACCAACGCTGTGCCGCGTTCGCCCGCCGCCGCCCCGGCCACGTCGATCAGGTCGATGAGATCGGCTTCAAGATCGCCATTATCGGCGACGCCCGGCTCACCCAGATCGAGCGACGCCTCCAGCTCGCCATAGCTGAGTTTAAACGCCTTCACGAACCGCGCAAGCGCGCCCAGACCGCGCTTTGCCAGGGTCATCGCCGCCTGCCCCCGGTCGAGCCGGAGCAACGCGGTGCGAAGGGCAGGCACGATCAATGACGGCAGGGATTGACCCTCGGGCGCTTCAATCGGCACCGCAACGATCCCCTCCCCCTCAGCCGCGCGGCGCAGTTCGTTGAGGAGAACGGTCTTGCCCACGCCGCGCAGGCCCATCAGGATGACGCTCTGCGCATGGCGGCCGTGGGCGATGCGGTGGAGCGCGATGGCGACATCCTCCATGATCGCATCACGGCCAGCGAGTTCCGGCGGGCGACTACCGGCACCAGGGGCAAAGGGATTACGTCTGGGATCCATGCCTAGGACTTTTATAAAGTTCTAGCGAAATAGCTAGACAGACTTAAAACTTGTAGAACGCGCATCTGCGGTTTGTGAAATGCGAGCCTGTTTCCCAGCCTAAATCACTGACTCAGCGACAGCCGCGCGAGCGACTTGTCCTGCTCGGTCCGCGCTGCTTGTTCCCGCAGCTGCTTTCGATAGGCGCGCTCCCCATGGAGCTGCCGCACCTCGCGGAACATCATGGCAAGCTGGAATCCGGTCATCGGTGCGCGCCAATAGCGGTTGGAGAGCCGTCCCTCGATCTCAGCGAGCAAGTGTGGCCGTTCCCGGTCGGTTGCCGCGACCAGGGCTGCAGCAATATCGCGGCCGCTGGCAATGCTCTGCATGCGCGCGACAAGTGGGAAGATGGCTGCACCGATAGCGGTCAGGCTGATCGCAGCAACACCGGGGATGAACACCTCCCTGCGTTCGGGCGTGACGTCGAGGACAAGCGCGGCGAGCGTTGCGATCCCGAATACGATGATGACGGCCAGAGGCACTGAGACCGCGATCGGGTGGCAGCTTGCGAAGAACCGGGCGCGGCTGATGGGGCCGGGGTGCGACAATCCAGCGATAGGCTGGGAATTTGCGGACGGATTGTCGGTCATGGTGATTTCCTTGTTTGAAGCATCCGGAAGACGGTGCTGATCATGCGCGCGATGGCGCGA
>PNLG01000367.1 GCA_013822915.1 Sphingomonas sp.
TTGCGACCTCGACACCGCGGCACTGCGCGTGTTTTCCAATGCGCAAGGGGCCTATGGCGCGAACGTCAATCTGATGATCGACGATGGCAGCTGGACCGACCCCGACGAACTCGCCGACAGTTTTGAGCGGCAAAAGGGCTTTGCTTACGGGGTCAAGGGTGCGCCCGTGCGTCAGGCCGCAATCCTGGCGTCGGCGCTCAAAACCGTCGATTGCGCTTACCAGAATCTCGAAAGCGTCGAACTCGGCATCACCGCGATCGACCAATATGTCGATGCGCTGGGCGGGATCAGCCGCGCCGTCACCCGCGCCAAGGGCGGCCAGACCGCGCCCGTCTATATCGGCGACCAGACCCAAGGCACGGGCAAGGTGCGCAGCTTGCAGGAACAGGTCGCGCTGGAAACCCGCACACGCATCCTCAATCCGGTGTGGACCGAGGGGCTGTTGCGCCATGGGTATGAGGGCGTGCGCCAGATTGAGGGCAGCTTGACCACGACGCTCGGCTGGTCCGCGACCACCGGCGAGGTTGATCCGTGGGTCTATCAGCGGATTGGCGAAACCTATGTGCTTGATCCGGCGATGCGCGAGCGGATTGCCGCGCTCAACCCCAAGGCCGCAGCGCGCGTCGCCAACCGGCTGATCGAAGCATCCGAACGCAATTACTGGAGCCCAGACGCAGCGACCCTCGCTGCACTCCATGCCGCCAGCGACGAACTCGAGGACAGGCTCGAGGGTGTGGTTGCGGTGGCGGCATAAAGGAAAAACGACATGGCCCTTCTTGATCCTCCGACACGCAATCATGACGGCGAAGGCTCGGTTCAGGTCCAGCTCGACCCAAAGGACCGGATTGGCACGGCCAAAGTCATTGCCGTTTATGGCAAGGGCGGGATTGGCAAATCGACCACCTCGTCAAACCTGTCCGCCGCCTTTTCGATGCTGGGCAAGCGCGTGCTGCAAATCGGGTGCGACCCCAAGCATGACAGCACCTTTACCCTCACCAAAAAGCTGATGCCAACGGTGATCGACGTGCTCGAAACGGTCGAATTCCATGCCGAGGAGCTGCGCCCCGAAGACTATATGTTCGAAGGGTTTAACGGCGTGATGTGCGTGGAGGCGGGCGGACCGCCCGCAGGCACTGGCTGTGGCGGCTATGTCGTGGGGCAGACGGTGAAACTGCTCAAGCAGCACCATCTGCTTGAGGAAACCGACATCGTGATTTTCGACGTGCTGGGCGATGTGGTGTGCGGCGGGTTTGCCGCTCCACTGCAACATGCCGAACGCGCGGTGGTGGTGGCGGCCAATGACTTCGACTCGATCTTTGCGATGAACCGGATCGTCGCGGCGATTGGTGCCAAGGCCAAGAATTACGATGTGCGCATGGCCGGTGTCATCGCCAATCGCTCGGCAGCGACTGATGAGATTGACCGGTTCAACGCGGCCACCGGGCTGAAACGGCTCGCGCATTTCCCCGATCTCGACGCGATCCGGCGCAGTCGGCTCAAGAAATGCACGCTGTTCGAAATGGAACAAACGCCCGAAGTGGCCGCCGCGTGCGACGAATATAAGCGGCTGGCGGCGACATTATGGGCAGGCGCCCCGGCGCTTGACGCAAAGCCGATGAAAGACCGCGATATTTTCGAATTTTTGGGGTTCGAATGACAACGACGATTTCCTATTCGCGCTATCGCGGTCAGCTCGAAACCTATTTCGATCAGACCGCGAGCAAGGCCTGGGAACAATTGACCAGCGATGCGCCGGTCAGCGGCATTCGCGCAACCGTCCGCGCCGGGCGCGACGCCATGCGCGACACCCTGTTGTCATGGCTGCCCGCCGACCTTAGCGGCAGGCGCGTGCTTGATGCGGGGTGCGGCACCGGCGCATTCGCGGTGGCGGCGGCACGGCGCGGCGCCGATGTCGTCGCGGTCGACGTTGCCGCCAGCCTGATCGAGATTGCCCGCAAACGCGCGCCCGCCGGGCTCGCGATCGACTGGCGGGTCGGCGACATGCACGATGCGGGGCTTGGCCGGTTCGACCATGTGATCGCGATGGATTCACTGATCCATTATCCCGTGGCCGATATGGTGGATGTGATCCGCAGCCTGGGCGAGCGGACCGACGGGTCGATGCTCTTCACCTTTGCGCCGCGCACGCCGTTGCTGATGGTGGCGCTCGGGCTGGGGCGGCTGTTCCCGCGCAGTGACCGGTCGCCCGCAATCCTGCCGGTGCGCGAGGGGCTGTTGCGGACGCGGATCAGCAGCGCGCTGCCCGGATGCCGTTTTGGCCGCGACGCCCGCATCTCGGCCAGCTTCTACACCAGCCACGCGCTGGAGGTGTTGCCGGGATGAGCAACCGGGTCGCCCGATTCTGGATGACGATGGGCACGCGGTTCCTGCCGTTTGCCGATGCCGCGACGACCGAGCTGCCGCTTGGCCGGTTGCTGCGACTGTCGCTGTTCCAGGTGTCGATCGGCATGGCGTTTGTGCTGCTCAATTTCACGCTCAACCGGGTGATGATTGTCGAGATCGGCGTGCCCGCGACGTTGGTGGCGGCGCTGGTCGCGCTGCCGCTCTTGTTTGCGCCTGCGCGCGCGTTGATCGGTTATAAGTCCGACAATCATGTCTCCGTGCTCGGCTGGCGGCGGGTGCCCTATATCTGGTTCGGCACGCTGATGCAGTTTGGCGGCCTCGCAATCATGCCGTTTGCGCTGTTGCTGATGACGGGCCGGGGCGCGGCAGGCGGGATGTGGGTTGGCGTCATCGGCGCGTCGATTGCGTTTTTGCTGGTGGGCGCGGGCATGGCGACCGCGCAAACGGCGGGGCTGGCGCTCGCGACCGACCTCTCGCCGGTGGAAAAGCGACCGCGCGTTGTCGCGCTGCTCTATGTCATGCTGTTGATCGGCATGTTCGTCTTCTCGCTGATTTTCGGCAAGATCCTGAGCACGGCTTTCGATCCCTATCGCCTCGTCGGGGTGATTCAGGGGACAGCGGTGGTGACGATGGTGCTCAACATCGTCGCGCTCTGGAAGCAGGAGCCGCGCGCGGCGGGCGGGACGCGGCACGTCGACAGCATCGCCTTTACCGATCAATGGCGCGCGCTGACCCGCGACCGGCGGACCCGGCGGCTGTTGATTGCGCTTGCGCTCGGGGCGGCGGGTTTTTCGATGCAGGATATTTTGCTCGAACCTTATGGCGGGCATGTGCTGGGGCTGAACATTGGCGAGACGACGGCGTTGTCGGCCCTGTGGTCGGCGGGGATGATCGCGGGCTTTGCCTATGCCGCGCGCGCGCTTGATCGCCGGGCGGACGCGCACCGGCTGGCCGGGATTGGCGTGGTGATCGGCATTGCCGCTTTTGCAACCGTGGTGCTGTCGGCGCCGCTTGCGTCGGTGCCGCTGCTGTGCCTGGGCGCGACCGGCATTGGGATTGGCGGCGGGCTGTTCACGGTCTGCACGCTGATTGCCGCGATGGCGCATGTAAGCGCCGACAAGTCCGGCCTTGCGCTCGGCGCCTGGGGCGCGGTGCAGGCGACTGCGGGGGGCTTTGCGATCCTGGTGTCGGGGGCGCTTCGTGACGGGTTTGAAGCGATTGCGATGACCGGGCGACTTGGCCCCGGTCTGGTCGACCCGGCCAGCGGATACAGTTTTGTGTGGCACATCGAAATTGCCCTGTTGTTTGCGACGTTGGTCGCGATTGGTCCGCTGGCGCGGCGGACCACCGAGAATGGTTCGCGTCCCCTGCCCCTCATCAACGAACGTCTCGCCTGAGCGCCAGAAAGAAGGATGGTCCGATGAACTTGACCCTCACCCCGCATATCGACGTCGCACTGATCGTGCTGAACGCATTTTTTCTGTTTTTCCTTGGCCTTGTCGTCTATCTGCGTCGCGAGGACCGGCGGGAGGGCTATCCGCTCGAACATGAGCTGACCGGTCGGGTGGAAAGCGAAGGCGGGCTGTTGCTGCGCGCGCTGCCCAAGACTTTCCGCCTGCCCTTTGGCCGTGGCAGCGTCACCGTGCCCAATGGCAGCCGCGACGATTTCAACATCGCGGCCCGTCCGGCGGAAAATTTCGCAGGCGCGCCGCTGGTCCCCACCGGCAACCCGATGGTCGATGGCGTTGGCCCCGCCTCCTACGCGAACCGCGCCAAGCACCCCGATGTCGATTGGGAGGGCCATGCCCGGATCGTGCCAATGCGCGTGGCCGAGGGCTTTACGGTTGAGCGGCGCGACGCCGATCCGCGCGGCTATAAGGTTGTCGGCGTCGATGGCGCCCATGCCGGGACCGTCGCCGATCTCTGGATCGACCGCGCCGACCGGCTGATCCGCTATCTCGAAGTCGAATTGCCCGGCGGCCGCCATGTGCTCGCCCCGATGTTCATGTCGAGCATCAGCCGCGCTAAGGCAACTGTTACTGTCGATGCGATCACTGCGGCGCAATTTGCCGATGCGCCGGGTATCGAGGGCACCGACGTCATCACCTTGTATGAAGAAGACCGGATCCAAGGCTATTTCGGCGGTGGCTATCTCTATGCGACCCCGGGCCGTTCGGAACCCGTGCTGTGAGCGAGTATGACAGCGAACCGATCCGGGGCCTTCCCGGCTTGCTTCCCCCCGGCGAAGTGATCCTGTGGCAGGGATCGCCCGATTGGCGGGTGCTGGCGCGCACCGCCTTTCATACCGGGTCGGTCGCGGTCTATTTCGCGGTGCTGGTGGCGGTCGCGCTGGTCAGCGGGTCGGCGCTTGGTTTCGGGATGACGCTGGCGGTCGGCATGATCGGCATCGCGCTGCTCCATCTGCTTGCTTATGGGACAGCGCGCTCGACCATATACACCATTACCAACCGGCGGATTGTGCTGCGCTTCGGCATGGCAATCCCCAAATGCATCAACCTGCCGCTGCGGATGATCGGCACGCTTGATCTGCGCGCGCGGGCGCGGGGGACGGGCGATCTGCTGATGCTGGTCACGGGTCAGCAGCGGCTGGGCTATATCGCGCTGTGGCCGCATGCGCAGGGCTGGCATTTCAGCAATCCACGCCCGATGCTGCGCGCGGTGCCCGAAATCGCCAAGGTCGGGATGATCGCCGCGCGCGCCGCGCAAGCAGCACAGGGCGACGGGATCGTGACGGCGGTTGCCGATGTGACGCCAACCTCATCGACAATCCCTACCCAACAGGCCGCTACCCAACAGGCATTACCGGCATGAGCCATGCCCACGACCATCGCAACATGTTGCCAAAGGGCGCGCTGATGCTCGCCTGCGGGCTGGTGGTGGTGTCGCTGGCGGCGACCAGCGCGGCGCGGATTGCGCAATTGCCACCCGCCGCGATTCCCGCGGCCGTGCGCACCAGCGAGCATGCCCGCGTCATCACCACCCGCAACCTGCGCTTTACCGACCGGGCTGACGGCGCCGTGCTGATCGAGGATGTCAATGCCCGCCGGGTCGCGGGCACGGTTGCCCCCTTTACCGAGAGCGGGTTCGTGCGCTCGGTCATGCGCGGCATGGCGCGCGATCGCCGGATGCGCGGGCTGGGTGCCGATGCGCCGTTCGCGCTGACGCTGTGGAGCAACGGGCAATTGTCGCTGACCGACACTGCCACGGGCCGCGCGCTCGAACTCGGTGCTTTTGGCCCGACCAACCGCGCCGCATTCCTTGCCCTGCTCACGCCGGAGAATGTCCAGTGACGCCGTTTCGCCGCATCAGATTCGACACACCCTGCCGGATCGAAATCGACAATAGCGATGCTGCCTGCCACGCGCATGTCGAATTGGCGGACGACCTGCCAATCTACCCCGGCGACCGGGTGCGCGTGCATGGCGAGCCGATCGTGGTCGGCTTTGGCAAAAGCGCGGTTTTCGAGCGCACGGCAACGGTCGAGCGCGCCACCGTGATCGAGCGGCTCTGGACCCGATTTGCGGGCCATTTCGAAATGACCGAACTTTACGAAGTCAGTTTTTCGCCCGGAAGGATCGCTTCATGAACGCGCCTGCCAAATTCCCCGCGACGCCAGCCGCCAAAGCGACCGACACCGAGACCATGGCGATCGCCAAGCGCGAAACCGTGCTGTCGCCGCGTTTCTACACCACCGATTATGCCGCACTCGACCGGATCGACGTGTCGAACGTGCGGCGCGAATGGGACGCGCTGATCGCCGAGATGCAGTCCGACCCGAATCGCCGCCATTTCAAGCGCACCGCCGCGTTCGACGGGGTGATCGAAAGCCTGGAAGAGCCACTGCGCGGCGAATTCATCGACTTTCTGGTCAGCTCGCTGACATCGGAGTTTTCGGGCTGTATCCTCTATGCCGAAATCGCCAAGCGCGCGAAAAACCCCGATATCAAGCTGTTGTTCAAACTGCTGAGCCGCGACGAAAGCCGTCATGCGGGGTTCATCAACGACACGCTGAAAGATGCCGGGATCGGCGTGAACCTGTCCTTCCTGACCAAGGTCAAGAAATACACCTATTTCCGGCCCAAATTCATTTTCTATGCGGTCTATCTGTCGGAAAAAATCGGCTATGCGCGCTATATCGCGATTTACCGGCAATTGGCGCGCCACCCGGAATTGCGCTTTCACCCGATTTTCAACTGGTTTGAACAATGGTGCAATGACGAGTTCCGCCACGGCGAAGCATTTGCGCTGTTGATGCGCAATGACCCCAAGCTGTTGCAGGGGCATAACCGGCTGTGGATCAAGTTCTTCCTGCTTGCCGTTTACGCGACCATGTATGTGCGCGATCACAACCGCCCCTCGTTCCACGCGGCGCTCGGCGTTGATCCGACGGTTTATGATTATCAGGTGTTCGACATCTGCTCGGAAATCTCCAAGCAAGTTTTCCCGCTCACCCTCGACACCGACAGCACGGCGTTTCGCGGCGGGATGGAGCGGATGCGGCGCATTGCCGCGCGCATGGATTCAGCGACCGCGCGCGGCGGGATCATCGGCCGCGTGAAGAAACTCGCGCTGACAGCGGCAGCGGGCGCGACGTTCGTGTCGATGCTGCTCATCCCCGCCAAGCGCAACGCGCTTCCCGCCAATGTCCGGCTGGTGCCGGCCTGGTGAGTGTGCCGCCGCTCCTCTTTGCGCTGATGCTGTGGTTTTTCGGAACAGCGATGGTGGTCTGGCTCGACAGCCGACCATCCGCCACGTTCCGCACCAGCTTTCGCTGGGCGGGCATCGTGGCGCTGGGCGCAATGGGAGTCGTGGCGTGGAGTGCGCGCGACGGGAGTGTGGGCGCGGCTTATACCGGCTTTGCGGCCGCGATCACGGTCTGGGGCTGGCACGAATTGGGCTTCTTGATGGGCTTTGTCAGCGGCCCGCGCCATGCCCCCTGCCCGCCCGACGCGCGCGGCTGGGCGCGGTTTCGGCTCGCGACGGCAACCGTCATCCACCACGAAGTCGCGCTCGCGGTAACGGTTGCTCTGCTGTTCGCCCTCACCTGGGGCCAACCGAACCAGACCGCGCCGCT